>JADJCR010000015.1 GCA_016703125.1 Micrococcales bacterium
TGTCGTCCAGCGGCACGCTGGCGCAGTCACGTCGTCGAAGTGCCCGTAGGAGAAGTCGTCGTACGCCCGGTACTGCGCGAGACGGCATCGCCTCCTGGGTCGGCTGGACCTGGGGGTTGCCGGTACTCCGACAGGCCGTCCCCGGCGGATGAACCCCGCCGAGGATCACGTTCTCCTTCAGGCCCGCGGCGGGTCGCTCTTGGCCTGGATGGCGGCCTCGAGCGAGCACGCGGGTGGTCTCCTGGAAGGAGGCCGCGGACAACCACGATTCCGTGGCCAGCGAGGGCTATGGTGATACCCATGGAGCTCAGGACGACCGGAGGCCGGGGTCCCCCGCCTTCCATGACGACCGTCCGGTTCCCCTCGCGGAACGAGGACATCTCCACGACCCGTCACCGGTCACGAACGGGAGTTCCCCGGCTCGATGATGGTGACGCGCTTGAGCATCTGCCGGACGATGACCTCGATGTGCTCGCTTTGGATGGACACCCCTGCGGTCGGTACCGCCTGTACCTGGTCAACCAGGTGCTGCTACTTTGACGCAGGGGTCAGGATCCGCAGGATCCCTGTTTGCTACCGGCGGTCGACTTGGTGCACCACCCCGATGTGGTGCGCCGTCCTCGACCTCGCGCTGCAGCCTTCTGCAGGACCCTGGGTTGCTCGATCGGGTCCGCTCCGTCGTCAGGCGCGTCACCACGATCTTGCGGGTCTTCTCAGTCTCCTCGATGGTCACGGTTCCGGTCGCCTCGCTGATCGGGGCCAGACCCTTCGGGGTCGAGCCTCGAACAACTCCGGTCACACGCGGCAAACCGTGAGTGATGTCCTCACCGGCCACACCACCGGTGTGGAAGGTACGCATCGTCAACTGCGTTCCCACGGCTCACCGATCGACTGCGCCGCCACGATGCCGACCGGCCTCGCCGACGTCCACGAAGTTGCCCGTGGCCAGCGACCGGCCGCCAGCAGAGCGCACACGCGACCTTGCTCTCTCGCGGAATCGCTGACGCGCTGCGCACGCGGATCCTCTCGACCCCCTGCTCGGCGAGCGCGCGCCGTGATCATCGGGGTGGCCGGTTCCGGGCCGGCCTCGGCGACGACCTTGCCCCAATCCACTCGACGTCCTGGAGCTTGGGGTGCGCGTGGCCACCGAGGCCCGGTGTCCATGCTCCCCGACGATGCCGTCCCGCGCCATCTCGACCTCGATGCTGCGCTCAGTGCCACAGTCGCGCTCACGGATGATCCCGTCCTGCAGAAACACATCCACCAGGCGCCGGGTGAGGTACCCGGAGTCTGCGGTGCGCAGCGCGGTGTCAGCCGAACCACTTACGCGCACCGTCCCGGTGGGATGCCAAGCCCGCCCGAGCACGCTCAGACCCTCGCGGAAGTTGCTCTTGATCAAGCCCGGACGGTCGTCATCACCCTGGTGTCAGCCACCTGGCCGCGCATACCAACGATCTGGCTGATCTGGTTCATGTTCCACGCCCGCACCGGACTTCACCATCATCCACACCGGGTTGCGCTCGGGGAAGTTCTCAGCCCCCGCTGACGCGACCTCGTCGCTTGGTCTCCCCCCGCCAGATGTTCTCCAGGTCGCGGCGCCCATCGAGGTCGTCGAGCTGGCCACGGTGGAATTGCGTCTCCACCTTCTCGGCCTTCACGCCTCGGCGCAGCGAGCAGCTACGGCATGGATTCCGGCATGGAAGTCGGAGATGGACAGTGACCACCGGGCAGGTGGCCCAGTGGAAACGAGCCCTTCAGTTCGTCAGGGTCTGGGCGACGACTGCCTTGCTGTAGCGCTCCGACAGATCGTTGAGCATTGGGCACTGAGCCAGCCCGCGTCCACCTGCTCGCTGGCGAAGGGGATGATCCTCCGGCAGCGCACTCGTTGAACAGCGCGCGGCCCAGCGTCGTCTCCGACCGCCCGGCCCTCGTTGGGACCTTCGATGCGCAACAGGATCCGGTGCCTGCAGGTGCAGGTCAGCGTGGCTCGCGGGCCGATGAGGGCTCGGCGATGGAACCGTAGGCCCTGCCCTCACCGGCGGCGCCAGCGAGCTGGGAGGTGAGGAAGTGATGCCCCAGCACCCGTGTCCTGCGTCGGCGTGGTGATCGGCTTGCCGTTCGCCGGGGACAGGATGTTGTTGCTCGACAGCATCAGGATCCGGGCCTCCGCCTGCGCCTCAGCGCTCAGCGGCAGGTGCACGGCCATCTGGTCACCGTCGAAGTCCGCGTTGAACGCGGTACACACCAACGGGTGGATCTGGATGGCCTTGCCCTCGATCAGTTGTGGCTCGAAGGCCTGGATGCCCAGTCGGTGCAGCGTGGGTGCCCGGTTGAGCAGCACGGGGTGTTCGGTGATGACCTCTTCGAGGACGTCCCACACCTCGTGTCGCTGCTGGCGCTCCACCATCCGCTTGGCGCTCTTGATGTTCTGCGCGTGGTTGAGGTCCACGAGTCGCTTCATCACGAACGGCTTGAACAATTCCAGCGCCATCTGCTTGGGCAGACCACACTGGTGCAGTTGCAGCTGCGGACCGACCACGATGACCGAGCGGCCCGAGTAGTCCACGCGCTTGCCCAGCAGGTTCTGGCGGAACCGCCCCTGCTTGCCCTTGAGCATGTCGGACAGCGACTTCAGCGCCCGGTTGCCCGGTCCGGTCACCGGCCGGCCACGGCGGCCGTTGTCGAACAGTGCGTCGACGGCCTCCTGCAGCATCCGCTTCTCGTTGTTCACGATGATCTCGGGGGCACCGAGGTCCAGCAGTCGCTTCAACCGGTTGTTGCGGTTGATCACACGCCGGTACAGGTCGTTGAGGTCGGAGGTCGCGAACCGGCCACCGTCCAGCTGCACCATCGGGCGCAGGTCCGGCGGAATCACCGGCACCGCGTCGAGCACCATACCCAGCGGCGAGTTGGTCGTGTTCAGGAAAGCTGCCACGACCTTGAGGCGCTTGACGGCACGCACCTTCTTGGCGCTGCGGCCCGTGCGCACGATCTCGCGCAGGGTCTCGGCCTCGGCCTGCAGGTCGAACGTCTTGAGCCGCTCCTGGATCGCCTGGGCGCCCATGTAGCCCTCGAAGTACTTGCCGAACCGGTCGCGCATCTCGCGGTACAACTGCTCGTCACCCTCGAGGTCTTGGACCTTCAGGGTGCGGAAGCGGTCGAAGACGGCGTCGAGACGGTCGATCTCCTTGTCGAAGCGCTTGCGGATCTGGTTCATCTCGCGCTCGGCGGAGTCACGCGTCTTCTTCTTGACGTCGGCCTTCGCCTCGGCCTCTCAGCTTGGCCAGGTCCTCCTCGAGCTTCTCCTGGCGCTTGTTGATCTCGTCGTCGCGGCGGTTCTCCAACTGCTTCTTGGACATGCCGATCTTGGTCTCCAGCGACGGCAGGTCGCGGTGACGCGCATCCTCGTCGACGCTCGTGACCATGTAGGCCGCGAAGTAGACGACCTTGTCGAGGTCCTTCGGAGCGATGTCCAGCAGCAGGCTCAGCCGGCTGGGCACACCCTTGAAGTACCAGATGTGCGCCACCGGTGCGGCCAGTTCGATGTGGCCCATCCGCTCGCGGCGCACCTTGGAACGGGTGACCTCGACGCCACAGCGCTCACAGATGATGCCCTTGTAGCGCACGCGCTTGTACTTGCCGCAGTAACATTCCCAGTCGCGAGTCGGTCCGAAGATCTTCTCGCAGAACAGGCCGTCGCGCTCCGGCTTGAGCGTGCGGTAGTTGATGGTTTCGGGTTTCTTCACCTCGCCATGCGACCAGGCCCGGATGTCATCGCCGGTGGCCAGGCCGATGCGCAGTTCGTCGAAGAAGTTCACGTCCAGCACGTGGTGGTCCTTTGCTGTCTCGTTTGTGGACTGATTGTTGGCCTTGTCTGGCAGTCGCCCGCCGCTGGTCCTCAGACCTCTTCGACGCTGCTCGGCTCACGCCTCGACAGGTCGATACCCAACTCCTCGGCTGCCCGGAAGTACTCGTCGTCGGTGTCCTTCATGTCGATGGCCGACCGAACTGCGCCTTACCACCCAGCGGCTGCTGGGTGATCATCGAGTACGGCCCCGTGGAGCGGGCGTGGATCTTGTCGTCCACCAGGTGCAGCAGTTTCAGGATGTAGACGTATCCGACCGCGACCGGGTCCGGGAACGGCTCCCCGGAACGGCCGTCGAACAGCCATGCCTTGGACTCGTTGTTCACCAGCCGCTCGCCATCCTCGAGACCAGGGTCGACTCCAGCAGGCCGCTGATCTCATCTTCTCGACCCCGTCGAAGACCGGCGAGGCGACCCGCGTCCTCGGCGGGGCCGGCGGGCTTCCGCCGGCAGGTTCTTGGCCCACTCGGGAGTCGTCGACGACGTTCCAGCCCTGATGGGCGACCCACCCGAGGTGCGTCTCCATGATCTGCCCGACGTTCATACGCCCTGGCACGCCGAGCGGGTTCAGCACGATGTCGACCGGGGTGCCGTCCTCCAGGAACGGCATGTCCTCGACCGGCAGGATCTTGGCGATCACGCCCTTGTTGCCGTGGCGACCGGCCATTTTGTCGCCCTGGGTGATCTTGCGCTTCTGCGCAACGTAGACCCGCACCAGCTGGTTCACACCGCCGGGCAGTTCGTCATCCTCTTCACGGTCGAAGACCCGTACGTCGATGACCACGCCGCTCTCGCCGTGGGGCACCTTCATCGAGGTGTCGCGCACCTCGCGGGCCTTCTCACCGAAGATGGCCCGCACCAGGCGCTCCTCCGGGGTCAGCTCGGTCTCACCCTTGGGCGTGACCTTGCCGACCAGGATGTCACCGGGGCCGACCTCGGCACCGATGCGCACGATCCCGCGCTCGTCGAGGTCTGCGAGGACCTCTTCGGGGATGTTCGGGATGTCCCACGTGATCTCCTCGGCGCCCAGTTTGGTGTCGCGGGCGTCAACCTCGTGCTCCTCGATGTGGATCGAAGTCAGCACGTCGTCCTGCACGAGGCGCTGGGACAAGATGATCGCGTCCTCGTAGTTGTGGCCCTCCCACGGCATGAACGCAACGAGCAGGTTGCGCCCCAGGGCCAGTTCACCGAGGTCGGTGCACGGTCCGTCTGCGATGACCTGGCCGGCCTCGACCCGCTGTCCCAGAGTGACGATCGGGGCCTGGTTGTACGAGGTCCCCTGGTTGGAACGGCGGAACTTCAGGACCCGGTAGGTGTAGACCTGCCCATCGTCCTGCGTGACCTCGATCGCGTCGGCGCTGACCGCGGTGACCTGGCCGCCGGTGTGCGCGACGACGACGTCCCCAGCGTCCTTGGCGGCGCGGTACTCGGTGCCCGTACCCACCAGCGGCGCCTCGCTGCGCAGCAGCGGGACGGACTGGCGCTGCATGTTCGCCCCATCAGCGCGCGATTCGCGTCGTCGTGCTCGAGGAAGGGGATCATGGCGGTGGCCACTGACACCATCTGTCGGGGCGACACGTCCATGTAGTCCACCTCGGTGGGCGGCACGTAGTCGACCTCTCCCGGCTCGACGCGCACGAGGACGCGGTCCTCCGCCAGGTTCCCGGACTCGTCGATCTTGGCGTTCGCCTGCGCGATGACGAACAGGTCTTCCTCGTCGGCCGTGAGGTACTCGATCTCGTCGGTGACCTTGCCGTTGATGACCTTGCGGTACGGCGTCTCGACGAAGCCGAACGCGTTCACCTGGGCGAACGTCGACAGGGATCCGATCAGGCCGATGTTCGGGCCTTCCGGGGTCTCGATCGGGCACATCCGGCCGTAGTGGGAGGCGTGCACGTCGCGAACCTCGAAGCCCGCCCGCTCCCGGCTCAGCCCGCCCGGGCCCAAGCGCGGAGAGTCGCCGCTTGTGCGTCAGTTCGGCCAGCGGATTGGTCTGGTCCATGAACTGCGACAACTGCGAGGTTCCGAAGAACTCCTTCAGCGCGGCTGAGACCGGACGGATGTTGATCAGCGTCTGCGGCGTGATCGCCTCGATGTCCTGCGTGGTCATCCGCTCGCGGACCACCCGCTCCATGCGCGACAGACCCATGCGGATCTGGCCCTGGATGAGCTCCCCCACCGTCCGCAGTCGGCGGTTGCCGAAGTGGTCGATGTCGTCAACCTCGACGCGCAGTTCGCTGTCGGGCATGGTCGTCTCACCGGCGTGCAAGCGCACCATGTACTCCACGGTGCGCACGATGTCCTCAGTGGACAGCGTCGTCTTGCGCGGCTCCTCGCCGGTGCCGAGTTTCTTGTTGACCTTGTACCTTCCGACCTTGGCCAGGTCGTAGCGCTTGGGGTTGAAGTAGAAGTTCTCCAGCAGGTTGCGGCCAGCCTCGATGGATGCCGGCTCCCCGGGCGCAGTTTGCGGTAGATGTCGACGAAGGCCTCGTCCTGGCTGCCGATCGCGTCCTTCTCCATCGTCAACTGCATCGACTCGTACTGCCCGAACCGCTGCGCGATCTCCTCGGGGGTCAGACCCAGCGCCTTCAGCAGAACCGTCACCGGCTGCTTGCGCTTACGGTCGATCTTGACGTTGACGATGTCCTTCTTGTCGATCTCGAACTCGAGCCACGAGCCGCGGCTGGGGATGATCTTGGCCGAGAAGATGTCCTTGTCCAGCGCCTTGCCGGAGGTCTTCTCGAAGTAGACGCCGGGCGAGCGCACCAACTGCGAGACCACGACGCGCTCGGTGCCGTTGACGATGAACGTGCCCTTGTCGGTCATGAGCGGGAAGTCGCCCATGAAGACCGTCTGCGACTTGATCTCACCGGTCTCGGAGTTGAAGAACTCCGCGGTGACGAACAGCGGCTGCGAGTAGGTCAGGTCCTTCTCTCGGCACTGCGCCTCGGTGTACTTGGGCTCCTCGAAGCGGTGCTCGCGGAACGACAGCGACATCTGACCGCTGAAGTCCTCGATGGGGCTGATCTCCTCGAAGATCTCCTCGAGACCACTGGTCGTGGGGATGTCGGTGCGGCCGGCGTCCACAGCTGCCTGGACTCGCTGTTGCCATGCCTCGTTGCCCAGCAGCCAGTCGAAGGACTGGGTCTGCAGGTCGAGCATGTCGGGGACGGGGATGGGTTCGCGGATCTTGCCGAACGAAACGCGGTGCGGGACGGAGGTGTTAACGCGGGCAGCCAAGTGAGATCCTTCCGAGGCTCGCGGTGTGGTGGTCGCACAGGTCAGGACATGCCGAGAAAGCCGGCCCGGAAGACATGGGGTCTCCGGACAGGGTCAAGCGGACTGTCCATGGCATGCGCAGAACACCAGAATAACTGAGGTGGTTTCGAGTACAACACGGGGGGCCAACACACAATGATGACCCCTGAGCGCGCAAACGTCAAGGAACGCGCGCAGCCGCCGCCCGCGTGGGTACCGGGCAGCGGCTGCGCGACGCAGGTGCTACTTGACCGAGACGGTGGCGCCGGCGCCCTCGAGGGCTTCCTTGGCCTTGTCCGCAGCCTCTTTGTTGACCTTCTCGAGGACCGCCTTCGGGGCACCCTCGACGAGGTCCTTGGCCTCCTTCAGCCCGAGGCTGGTCAGCGCCCGGACCTCCTTGATGACCTGGATCTTCTTGTCGCCGGCGGCCTCGAGGACGACGTCGAACTCGTCCTTCTCCTCCACGGCGGCGGCTTCGGCACCGGCACCACCGGCGGCCGGCGCGGCGGCCACGGCGACCGGAGCAGCGGCCGTCACGCCGAAGGTCTCCTCGAACTCCTTCACGAACTCGCTGAGCTCGAGCAGGGTCATTTCCTTGAATGCGTCCAGCATCTCTTCGGTGGACAGCTTCGCCATGGTCGGCGTTCCTTTCTACTTCTCCGGCTCGGGCCGGAAGATCGGGGTGGGAGGGTTATTCGGACGGGGTTTCTTCGGTCGCCTCTGCCTCAGCAGTTGGCTCTTCGGCGGTCGCCTCTGCAGCCGGCTCTTCGGCGGCGGGTTCCTCGGTTGCCGGGCCCTCCGCTTCGACCTTCGCGCGCAGGGCCTCCACGACGCGCGCAGTCTGCGACAGCGGCGCGGCGAAGAGGGAGACGGCGGTCTGCAGGGAGGCGTTCATCGCACCGGCCAGTTTGGACAGCAGCACCTCGCGGGATTCGAGGTCGGCCAGCCGGTTGACCTCGTCGGCGGAGAGCAGTTTGCCCTCCATCACGCCGCCCTTGATCACGAGGGCCGGGTGCTCCTTGGAGAACGCGCGCAGGCTCTTGGCCGCTTCCACCGGGTCGCCGTCGACGAAGGCGATCGCACTCGGGCCGACGAGCAGATCCTCGACGCCTTCGAGTCCGGCGTCCTTCGCCGCGATCCGGGTCAGGGTGTTCTTGACGACGGCGTAGGTGGTGCTCTGTCCCAGGCTGCCGCGCAGTTGCTTGAGCTGGGCCACCGTGAGCCCGCGGTACTCCGTGAGCACCGTCGCGGTGGAGTTGCGGAACAACTCGGTCAACTCGCTGACGGCGGCTTGCTTGTCGGGCCGTGCCATGGGTTTCCTTCCTCCCGGACGACGAAAGCCCAGGCACACAGGCCTGGGCTCGGGAGGAGCTTCACCTGCGCTGGATTTGTGCCTGAACTACGGCGACCGGCGGTCTATGGTTCTCGTTCAGTCTACATAGGCGGGTGCCGGGCGGGGGGCGCGGGTGGGCCAAGTCGGTTGTCAGAGCGCCGGGCAGAGGAGAACCCCCGGCGCTTCAGGCCGGGGGTCCCTTTGCTGATCAGGACTCGCGGCTGCGACCCGGGTCCACCTGGATGCCAGGACCCATGGTGGTCGACATCACGATCTTCTTGATGTACCGGCCCTTGGCCGCTGACGGCTTGAGCCGCGTGATCTCGTCCACGGCTGCGGCGTAGTTCTCCGACAGTTGGTCGTCGGTGAAACTCACCTTGCCGATGATGAAATGCAGGTTCGAGTGCTTGTCGACGCGGAACTCGATCTTGCCGCCCTTGATGTCGGAGACGGCCTTGGCCACGTCCATGGTGACCGTACCCGTCTTGGGGTTGGGCATCAGACCGCGCGGACCGAGCACCCGGCCGAGCTTGCCGACCTTGCCCATGAGGTCGGGCGTGGCCACGACCGCGTCGAAGTCGATCCAGCCGCCGGCCACCTTGTCGATCAGTTCGTCGGAGCCCACGTAGTCGGCACCGGCGCCCTGCGCCTCCTCGGCCTTGGCGCCCTGCGCAAAGACCAGCACACGGGCGGTCTTGCCGGTGCCGTGCGGCAGGTTCACCGTCCCGCGGACCATCTGGTCGGCCTTGCGGGGGTCCACGCCCAGCCGCATCGCGACCTCGACGGTCGCATCGAAGCCGCCCTTGGCGGTGGACTTGGCCAGCACGACGGCCTCCGCGGGCGGGTAGACCTGCTCGCGGTCGATGGTGGCGGCCGCCTCGTTGTACTTCTTTCCGTGTCGCATCGTCATCTCCTTACGTCGTGTGGTCAGCGGGGCGATGCGGCCCCTCCCACGGTGGTGGTGCGTCAGTCGGTGACGGTCACGCCCATGGAACGGGCGGTCCCGGCGATGATGCTCATCGCAGCGTCGATGTCGTTGGCGTTCAGGTCGTCCATCTTCGTCTCGGCGATCTCCTTGACCTGCGCCTTGCTGATCTTGCCGACCGGCTGCAGCGGGTTGCCGGAGCCCTTCTGCAGACCCGCGGCCTTGAGGATGAGTTTGGCCGCTGGCGGCGTCTTCGTCACGAACGTGAACGAGCGGTCCTCGTAGACGGTGATCTCGACAGGGATCACCTGTCCGCGCTGGGTTTCTGTGGCGGCGTTGTAGGCCTTGCAGAACTCCATGATGTTCACGCCGTGCTGGCCCAGGGCTGGGCCCACCGGCGGCGCGGGGTTGGCCTGACCTGCCTGGATCTGCAACTTGATCAGACCGGCGACCTTCTTCTTGGGAGGCATTACGGTTCCTTCGTTCCTGCTCGTCTAGTTCTTCTCGATCTGGCTGAAACTGAGTTCCACTGGCGTCTCACGGCCGAAGATCTCCACCAGGCCCGTGACTTTCTGGGCGTCGAGGTTGATCTCGCTGACTGTTGCGTGCAACGTCGCGAACGGTCCGTCAATAACTGTAACCGAGTCGCCGACACCGAAGTCCACCTCGGTCACCTTCTGGGCCGTCTGACCCAGCGCGGCGGGTCCCGCAGCCTCCGTCTGAGCCTTCTTCGGCTCAGGCTTGGGCGCCAGGATGTGTACGACCTCGTCGAGGGTCAGTGGCACCGGCTCGTGGGTGCTGCCGACGAAACCGGTGACCCCAGGTGTGTGCCGCACGGCGCCCCAACTGTCGTCGGTGTAGTCCATGCGCACCAGCACGTAGCCCGGGAACTTGTTGCGCTTGACCGTCTTCTTCTGTCCCTGCTTGATCTCCACGACCTCTTCGGTGGGGACCTCCACCTGGAAGATGTAGTCCTCCATGTTGAGGGTGTTGATCCGGGTCTCCAGGTTCGTCTTGACGCGCTTCTCGAAACCGGCGTAGGAGTGCACGACGTACCAGTCGCCAGGCAGGCTCAGCTGCTCCTCGCGGAAGGCCTGGACCGGGTCGATCTCCTCCTCCTCGACGACCTCCACGATCTCGCCCGTCTCCGGATCCACGACGATCTCGCCGCTGATCTCCTCGGAGTGCTCGCTGACCGTGGTGCGACCGTGGGCGTCCTCCAGGATGGCGATCTCGTCGACGTGCACATCACCCTCAGGGTCGGCGTGGACGTGCACCTCCTCGCGCACGACGCTGCCGTCGGGCACCTCGGTGGTCACGGTCTCGTCGACGGTCACGGTGCCGTCGGGCTCACCGATCGCCTCGGTCCGCGTGGTCACCACCGAGCCGTCGTCGGCGCGCTGCACGTCGACCTGTCCGACAACGGTGGTGCCGTCGGGCATCTCGACGGCCTCGAAGGCCTCGGTCTCCACGACGTCGGCCACGGGCGCCTGCTCGTCAGCCGGCCACTCGTCCGGGGTCTGCATCGACATATCCTCGCTCTTCTCACTCGCCGAAGATGGCGAACACCACGCGCGCCAGCGCCAGGTCGAACAGGGCGATCAGCCCGGCCATGAACACGACGAACACCAGCACCACCCAGGTGTAGGTGAGCAGTTCCTTGCGCGTGGGCCAGATGACCTTGCGCAGCTCGGCAACCATCTGCCGCAGGAAAAGTGCCATGCGCGCGAACAGACCCTTGCGCTGCTGCTTCGAGCCCCGTTTCGGGGTCGGGGCACCAGCGCCGTCAGTGGTCGGCTCGCTCACGAGGACATTCCTTTCCTTGCCTTGCAGGGCCGGAGGGACTCGAACCCCCAACCACCGGTTTTGGAGACCGGGACTCTACCAATTGAGCTACGACCCTATGGTGACCTCCGACCCACACCCATCCGTGGTCCGTGGACCGGCTTCGGAAGGAAGTGGGCAGGCTGCCGCACAGTGACGCGGTCACCACCGACCACGATACGCGAACCCCTCCCAGGGGTCGACCCCGCCCACCGCGTTCGGCCAAGATACAGACATGGCTCAGCCCCGCATCTCCCGCCGGATCGCCAGCATCTCCGAATCGGCCACGCTGGCCGTGGACGCCAAGGCCAAGGCGCTGAAGGCCGCGGGCCGTCCCGTGATCGGTTTCGGTGCTGGCGAACCGGACTTCCCCACCCCCGACTACATCGTCGAGGCTGCCCGGCAGGCCTGCACCGACCCCGCCATGCACCGGTACACCCCCGCGGGTGGCCTGCCCGCACTGCGCGAGGCGATCGCTGCGAAGACCGCGCGCGACTCCGGCTTCGCGGTGGACGCCAACCAAGTGCTCGTGACCAATGGCGGCAAGCAGGCGCTGTACAACACATTTGCGGCACTGCTCAACCCCGGCGACGAAGCGCTTCTGCCGGCGCCGTACTGGACCACCTACCCCGAGTCCATCCGCCTGGCGGGTGGAGTGCCGGTGGTCATCCCGACCACCGAGGACACCGGCTACCGGGTGTCGATCGCGGACCTCGACCAGGCCGTGACCCCAACACCAAACTGCTGGTCTTCGTCTCTCCCTCGAATCCCACCGGCGCCGTGTACTCCCCCACCGAGGTGGCCGCCATTGGTCGCTGGGCCGCGGACAAGGGGATCTGGGTGGTGACCGACGAGATCTACGAGCACCTCGTGTACGGCAACGCCCGATTCTCGTCGATGCCGGTGGAGGTGCCCGAGATCGCCGACACCTGCGTGGTCGTCAACGGGGTGGCCAAGACCTACGCGATGACCGGGTGGCGTGTGGGCTGGATGATCGGTCCCCAGGACGTGATCAAAGCCGCCACGAATCTGCAGTCGCACGCCACCTCGAACGTGGCCAACGTCTCTCAGAAGGCCGCGCTGGCAGCGGTCACCGGGGACCTGTCTGCGGTGCAGATGATGCGGGAGGCCTTCGACCGCCGCCGGTTGACCATCGTCGAGATGCTCAACGGCATCCCCGGGGTCACCTGCCCGGTCCCGGAGGGGGCCTTCTACGCCTACCCGAGCGTGCGGGGCGTCCTCGGCCGCGACATCCGTGGCCACGTGCCGCAGACGTCGACCGAACTCGCCGAGGTGATCCTCGAGGAGGCGGAGGTCGCCGTGGTGCCCGGTGAGGCGTTCGGCACGCCCGCGTACTTGCGTCTGTCCTACGCGCTGGGCGACGACGACCTGGTCGAGGGCGTGCAGCGGATCGCGACTCTGCTCAGCGAGTAGTGGGCGGCGAGGCGGCGATTGTCACGAAGGTGCGGGGGCACCGCCGCGGTTTGCGACGACGGTGAGCGATCAGCCGCGCCACACCCCGCACCATCGTCACAAACCGGGTCCAGGACACCCCACCTTCGTCACAAAGACCCCGGCGCGGTTGTTCAGAGGGCGCACCCCACAACGGCGATTGTCACGAAGGTGCGGGGCACCGCCGCGGTTTGCGACGACGGTGAGCGATCAGCCGCGCCACAGCCCGCACCATCGTCACAAACCGGGTCCAGGACACCCCACCTTCGTCACAAAGACCCCGGCGCGGTTGTTCAGAGGGCGCACCCCCACAACGGCGATTGTCACGAAGGTGCGGGGGCACCGCCGCCGTTTGCGACGACGGTGAGCGATCAGCCGCGCCACAGCCCGCACCATCGTCACAAACCGGGTCCAGGACACCCCACCTTCGTCACAAAGACCCCGGCGCGGTTGTTCAGAGGGCGCACCCCCACAGCACCGGTTCCGCCTCCAACCGCACTCCGAAGCGCTCAGCCACCCGCCGCCGGATCTCGCGGGCCAGGCCCAGCAGTTCCTCGGTCGTGCCGCCGCCCCGGTTGGTCAGGGCCAGGGTGTGCTTCGACGAGACGGCGACCCGGGAGCCGGGCAGGTGGAAACCTTTGTGCACACCCGCGTTCTCGATCAACCACGCGGCACTGACCTTGACCCGACCGTCGGGCTGCGGCCATCCCGGCGCACCGGAGGGCGGCACCTCGACCAGCGGGTTGGTGAAGAACGACCCGACGCTGCAAGTGTCAGGGTCCCCGTCGTCGAGGACCATCCCCTTGCCGCGCCGCAGCTCCAGCACCGCCTCCCGCACCCGCGCCACCGGGACGCGGGCACCGACTGGCACGCCCAGGGAACGCGCGAGTTCGGCATAACGCACGGGGGAACTGTCACCGACCGGCAGGTCGAAGGCGACCGCGAGCACGACCCGCATTCCGGGCTCGCGCTTGAAGATGCTGTCGCGGTAGCCGAAGCCCGCCCGCGCGGCCGGCCAGGTCGTGATCTCGCCGGTGGCGCGATCCACGACCCGCAGGCCGGCGATCGTGCCGGCGACCTCCTGACCGTAGGCCCCCACGTTCTGGATCGGGGTGGCGCCCACGCTGCCCGGGACGCCGGACAGTGCCTCCACGCCGTAACGGCCCTCGGCGATCATGGCTGCCACGAAGTCGTCCCACACCGTCCCTGCCGCGACGATGAACTGATCGCCGTGGCGCTGCCACCCCGACGTCGCGATGCGGATGACCGGCTCGGGCACCCCGGCGTCGGCCACCACAACGTTGCTGCCGCCGCCGAGCACGCGCGCCCCGGGCAGGTCGGTCAGGGCCTGCACCAAGCCGGCCTGGGTGTCCACGGACACGACCTCCGCGGGACCTCCGAGCTGGATGGCTGTCAGCTCCGACAGGCGCACTCAGGCCACCCGGATGGTGGCCACCGCGTCCTTCACCACGTCCTGGCCCTCGCACACCGCGGCCAGCTGGATCGTCGCCACCCCGTTCTCGACGCCGGTGACCTCGGCCCGCAGCTGCAGGATGGCTCCGCCGGCGTCGGGCACCACGACCGGCGCGGAGAACCGGACCGAGAAACTCAGAATGCGCCCCGGGTCCCCGGCCCACTCCACGAGCAGGCGGCTGAGCTGGGCCTGGGTGTACATGCCGTGGGCGATCACGTCGGGCAGCCCCACCGCCTTGGCGAACGACTCGCTCCAGTGGATGGGGTTGAAGTCCCCGCTGGCACCGGCGTACATGACGAGGTTCACGCGCTGGATGTGCGCCGTGCGGGTCAGGACGTCTCCGGTCTTCATGCGGCTGTCCCCCGGCTCGCGACCACGCTGCGGGTTCTGACAACGAGTTCACCCTGGACTGTGATGACGTCGGCCTGGGTGACCAGGAACTCGTTGCGGCCACGCGTGTGGATGTCGGCGATGTGCGCCCGCACGAGGACCTCGTCCCCGGCCTGCAGGGGGCGATGGTAGTCGAACCCCTGCTCGCCGTGCACGACCCGCGCATAGTCCAAACCGAGCTCGGGGTCGAACATGGCCGCAGCCATGGCCCGCTGGGTCACGACGAACGCGAACGTGGCCGGGGCCGGAAGGTCGCGGTAGCCGAGTGCCGCCGCAGCAGCAAGGTCGTGGAAGACCGGACTGTGGTCACCGATGGCAGTCGCGAACTCGCGCACCTTCTCTCGGCCGATCAGGTACGGCTCGGTGTCCGGGTACTGCTTGCCCACGAAGTCAGGGTTCAACGGCATCGGCGGGCCTCCCGCCAGTAGCGGCAACAGGTCATGCCACCACCCTAACGAGGCGGGTCGGTCAGCGAGTCTCTTTGTGCTCGGTGTGCTTCTTGCAGGTCGGGCAGAACTTCTTCAACTCGATGCGGTCCGGGTCGTTACGCCGGTTCTTGCGCGTGATGTAGTTGCGGTTCTTGCACTCCACGCACGCCAAGGTGATCTTGGGACGGACGTCGGATTTCGCCACGATGTGCCTTTCCTAGTGGTGTGGTAGCGGAGGCCGGACTTGAACCGGCGACACAGCGATTATGAGCCGCTTGCTCTGCCAGGCTGAGCTACTCCGCCTCGCGAGGCGTAAAGCCCCGGTCGAGCCCCTTTACGGAATCGAACCGTAGACCTTCTCCTTACCATGGAGACGCTCTGCCGACTGAGCTAAAGGGGCAACCGTTCCAGGGTACTAGGTACCCCACGAACACTACCGACCCCCTGCCGGCTGGGCCAAGGGGCATGGTGGCGGGTGCTGGGTTCGAACCAGCGTAGGCGTACGCCGACGGTTTTACAGACCGTTCCCTTTGGCCACTCGGGCAACCCGCCAAGGTGCGCTTGCAGAATACACGGTCGAAGTATGGTGCTCGCATGGCAGACAGCAGCTTCGACGTCGTGAGCAAAGTGGACCGGCAGGAGGTCGACAACGCCCTCAACCAGGCCGCCAAGGAACTGTCGCAGCGGTTCGACTTCAAGAACACCGGGGCGACCATCCGCTGGACCGGCGAGTTGACCGTGGAGATCGTCGCAAGCACCGAGGAGCGGGCAATGGCCGCCCTCGACGTGTTCCGGGACAAGGTCGTCAAGCGCCACATCTCGCTGAAGGCACTGACCGCCAGCGACCCGCGGCTGTCCGGCAAGGAGTACAAGATCGCCGGGGAGTTCCAGTCCGGGCTCACCGGCGAGAACGCGAAGAAGATCGCGAAGATCATCCGCGATGAGGGCCCCCGGGGCGTGAAGGCCCAGGTCCAGGGCGACGAGTTGCGGGTGTCCAGCAAGTCCCGCGACGACCTGCAACAGGTGATCGCGCTGCTCAAGGAGCAGGATCTCGACGTGGCCCTGCAGTTCGTGAACTACCGCTGATCGGACCACTCGAAGGTGACCGGGGGCGCCTCCGGGGACCACAAGAGGGCTTCGAACGGGCACGCGTCGACACACAGCCCGCACATCATGCATGTGCGGTAGTCGATGCCGAAACGGTCGAGGTGCAGCGCCGACCGGCGCCGGCCCCCTTCCTGCGTGACCTCCAAGTGGGCGTCGAGGCCCAGGCACCAGACCGGACACGCGCGCACGCACAGCATGCAACTGGTGCAGTTCTCCGGCACCAGTTCCAGCGACACCCGCGGGCTCACCATGGTGTCCCCGGCGGAGCCTGCGGCCGCAGCGGCTTGGCCGGGTCGACGGCCCCGGGCCAGGGGTCCAGCCGGGCAGGCAACGCAGTCGCCTTGCGCAGCGCGGGGGCCTGGCCGGCGGCCAGCAGCAGTGGCCGCGGATCAGGGTGCCCCTCGAACGTCACGGCGAACATCTCGGCTGTCTCGCGCTCGTGCCACGCGGCGCTGGCGAACAGGTCGGTCACCGATGGCACCGGCGCCTGCGCGTGCACCAGCCGCACCTGCGACGGGTCGTCGGACCGCAGCAAGCAGGCCGTGATGGTGACCAGCCCTCCGGTGTCCTCGGCGGCACTGAGCCAGTCCAGCACGTCGTAGCCTTCCGCCCGTAGTGCCGACACGTCCTCCCGCCAACTCATGACAGGGCCCCCAGCACGGCCTCCCGCAGTGCCTCCGGCCGCGGCGGACAGCCGGGCACCACCACATCGGCGACGATCCCGGGGGCTACGGCGTAGGAGTCCCAGTACGGCCCGCCGGCGATGGTGCACACCCCGTAGGCCACGACCATCCGCGGCGGCGGGATCGCGGCGATCCGGGCCGCCACCTCGTCGGCGGCAGCGCGGGTGACGGTGCCCGCCACCACCACGACCGTCGGCCCGGGAACATCGGTCAGGCCCGCCGTGGCGGCCTGTGCCGCCGCGCTGCCGGCCTCCACCGCGCAGCAGGCGAGGTTCAGGTACCGGACGTCCACAGCCACACTGTAGGCACGCAGGTGCCCCACGCCCACCTGCGTTGGCCAGCGCGGACCCGATGACGGGATACTGGTACCAATCAGCAACAGCGAGGGACCCCGTGGCAGAGACCAAGACCGTACGCCTGGACCGTGTGATCGTCCGCTTCGCCGGCGACTCCGGCGACGGCATGCAGTTGACCGGTGACAGGTTCACGTGGGAGTCGGCAGCGCACGGCAACGACCTGTCGACGCTGCCCGACTTCCCGGCCGAGATCCGTGCCCCCCAGGGCACGCTGCCCGGCGTCAGCGCGTTCCAGATCCACTTCGCCGACCACGACATCCTCACCCCCGGCGACTCCCCCGACGTGCTGGTGGCCATGAACCCAGCCGCGCTCATGGCCAGCCTGCCGCTGCTCAAGCCCGGCGCGGAGATCATCGTGAACACCGACGAGTTCACCAAGCGCAACCTGACCAAGATCGGGCTGACGGTCAACCCTCTCGAGGACGGAACACTGGCCAATTTCTCGGTGCATCCGGTCGCCCTGACGTCCCTGACCGTCGAGGCGCTGTCCGGCTCCGACCTCGGCAAGAAGGACGCGGAGCGGGCCAAGAACATGTTCGCGCTCGGGCTGCTGTCCTGGTTGTACCACCGGGACCTCGAGGCGACCGAGAACTTCCTGAGCGAGAAGTTCGCCCGCGCTCCGGAGATCCTGAAGGCGAACATCGCGGCCCTGCACGCCGGCTACAACTACGGGGACACCACAGAGGACTTCGTGGTGCGCTACGAGGTCGCAGCCGCCCCGATGCCCGTCGGCACCTACCGCAACATCAGCGGCAACCTCGCCCTGTCCTATGGCCTGGTCACCGCAGCGCACCTCGCGGGACTCGAGTTGTTCCTGGGCTCCTACCCGATCACTCCGGCCAGTGACATCCTGCACGAACTGAGCAGGCACAAGCAGTTGGGCGTGACGACGTTCCAGGCTGAGGACGAGATCGCCGGCATCGGCGCGGCCCTCGGCGCCGCCTACGGCGGGGCGCTGGGCGTGACCACGACCTCCGGGCCGGGGATCGCCCTGAAGAGCGAGACGATCGGCCTGGGGGTGGCCCTGGAGCTGCCGTTGCTGATCGTGGACGTGCAGCGTGGCGGCCCCTCCACCGGTCTACCGACCAAGACCGAGCAGGCCGACCTGCTGCAGGCCCTGTTCGGCCGCAACGGGGAATCGCCGGTGGCCGTCATCGCCCCACAATCCCCCGCGGACTGCTTCGACGCCGCCATCGAGGCCGCCCGCATCGCGATCACCTACCGCACCCCCGTGATGCTGCTCTCCGACGGCTACCTGGCCAACGGGCAGGAGCCGTGGCGCATCCCGCAAATCGACTCGCTACCCGCGATCGATCCCGCGTTCGCGACCCAGGCCAACGGCGCGGACGGGCAGTTCCTGCCGTTCCTGCGCGATCCGCAGACGCTGGCCCGGCCCTGGGCGCCGCCCGGGACGCCGGGGCTGGCCCACCGCATCGGCGGCATCGAGAAGGCCGACCTCACCGGCAACATCTCCTACGACCCCGACAACCACGACCGCATGGTGCGCCTGCGGCAGGCCAAGATCGACGGGATCGAGGTGCCGGACCTCGAGGTCGACGACCCCACCGGGGACGCGGACCTGCTGGTGATCGGCTGGGGGTCCACGTACGGCCCGATCACCGCCGGCGTCCGCCGGGTGCGCAACGAGGGCAAGAAGGTCGCACAGGCTCATCTGCGGCACCTCAATCCGATGCCCGCCAACACCGGGGACGTCCTGCGCGCCTACTCCAAGGTGTTGGTGCCGGAGATGAACCTGGGACAACTGGCTCTGCTGCTGCGCGGGCGCTACCTCGTGGACGCGGTCGGCTACAACCAGGTGCGCGGGCTGCCGTTCAACGCCCCGCAGATGCAGGACGTGATCAACCGCATGCTGGAGGACCTGTGATGTCCGAGGTGACTTTGAAAGCCAAGGACTTCAAGTCCGACCAGGAGGTCCGCTGGTGCCCCGGCTGTGGGGACTACGCGATCCTCGCCGCGGTGCAGTCGTTCCTGCCCGAACTCGGCCGCACCCCCGACGACATGGTGTTCGTCTCGGGAATCGGGTGCTCCTCGCGCTTCCCCTACTACTTGTCGACCTACGGCCTGCACTCGATCCACGGCCGGGCCCCGGCCATCGCCACCGGCCTGGCGGTCACCCGTCCGGACCTCGACGTCTGGGTCGTGACCGGGGACGGGGATGCGTTGTCCATCGGCGGCAACCACCTGATCCACGCCCTGCGGCGTAACGTCAACGTGACGATCCTGCTGTTCAACAACCGGATCTACGGGCTCACCAAGGGCCAGTACTCCCCGACCTCGAGCCAGGCAAGGTCACGAAGTCGACACCGCTGGGTTCGGTGGACCGGCCGTTCAATCCGGTGTCCCTGGCGCTGGGCGCCGAAGCCACCTTCGTGGCCCGCACCATCGACTCCGATCGCGGTCACCTCGTGGAGGTCCTGCGCGCCGCCGCGCAACACCGGGGCACCGCGCTGGTGGAGATCTACCAGAACTGCAACATCTTCAACGACGGCGCCTTCGACCTGCTGAAGAACCCGAAGACCCGCGACGAGGCCCTGATCCGCCTGCTGCCCGGGCAGCCCATCGTGTTCGGGGACCGCCGCGTGGTGCGCGACGCCGCCGGTCGCCTTCAGGTCAGCGCCGAGGGTGAGCCGGTGATCCACGACCCGGCCGACCTCGAACTGGCCTTCGCGTTGTCGCGACTGTCCGGGGCCGAACTCGACCACACCCCGATCGGCATCTTCCGGCAGGTGGCGGCCCCGGTCTACGACGACGCGGTGCGCGCACAGGTGCACGACACCGCCTCAGCCGCCGATCTGCAGTCCCTGCTCACAGGACCCGATCCTTGGGCAGTGACCTGAGGTCAGACCGCGCCGGGCTTGCCTTCGGGATCGGCGCCTACTCGCTGTGGGGACTCTTCCCGCTGTACTGGCCGCTGCTGGCCCCGGCCTCCGCATGGGAGATCCTCGCCCACCGGATGGTGTGGAGCTTCGCCTTCCTGCTGGTGATCGGCCTGTTCGCCCGGTCGTGGCGGCAGATCGGCGCCGCCCTGGCGTCGCCGCGCACCCGCTGGCTGCTGCTGGCGGCCGCGGGGCTGGTGTCGGTCAACTGGGGCACCTACATCTGGGCGGTGAACGAGGGCTACGTCGTCGAGGCCTCCTTGGGCTACTTCATCAACCCGCTGGTGTCGGTGGCGCTGGGAGTGGTGGTGCTCGGCGAGACGCTACGGCGGGTGCAATGGGTCGCCGTGGGCATCGCCTGTGTTGCGGTGGCCGGGCTCACGCTGTCCTACGGTCGGCCGCCGTGGATCGCGTTGATCCTGGCGTTCTCCTTCGGCCTGTACGGTCTGGCACGCAAACAGGCGGGCGTGCAGCCCATCCCGGCACTGACGGTCGAGACCGGCTTCCAGGTACCGTTCGCCCTGGTCTACCTGGGCGTGCTCGCGACATCCGGCCAGCTGGTCTTCGGCGACGACCCGGCCAACTCCGTGATGCTGATGACTGCCGGCATCGCGACCACCATCCCGCTGCTGCTGTTCGGCGCCGCAGCGATCCGCCTGCCCCTGGTGGTCCTGGGACTACTCCAGTACCTCGCCCCGGTGATCCAGTTCCTCATCGGCGTGACGTACTTCGGCGAGGACATGCCGACATCCCGGTGGGCGGGCTTCGCACTGGTCTGGCTCGCGCTGGTGGTGTTCACCGTCGACGTCGTCCGGCACACCCGGAGGACCCCGCCCGAGCCCCCGTTGTGAGCCGGCCCCGGGGCGCCACCGGCGACTACTTGAGCCGGTAGGTCTTCTTCGTGTCCAGCGCGGCGGCCTTGTTGCTGGCCTCGGCTGTCAGGGTGATCGTCACTTTGCCCTTCTTGCCGGTGACGACCCAGAACTTCCCCTTGCTCTTCTTCAGCTTGCCTTTGCCCGCAACCTTGGCCTTGACCTTGGTGCCTGCGCTGGTCTGGCAGGTGGTCCTGAACAGCGCGACCTTGCTGTCGGCTTTGAGCTTCTTCGGCAGTTTCGCGCACTTGGCCTTGGGCTTGACGCAGTAGGTCGAGGCGTTGCCCCAGGACGCGTACGCCTCCGGATAGTCGGTGATGACTCCGAGCGGGGAGAAGCGGGCGACCTCCGCCCAGCCGTCCGGGTTCTCATCGGGCAGCTTCTCGTTGTACCAGGCGTACACCTCGATGCCCGCCTTGTTCAGGCCGGCCATGTTCCCCTCGAACTCCACGGACACGTTGATCAATCCGGCCCAGGCCCCGGACGGCACGTCGCCAGGGGAAAGCCCGATGCCGTCCTTGAGGATGTCCTGGAACCAGATCTGCTTGTTGTTGGGCAACTTCACCTTGAACTGGGCGAGCTCGTCCTCCTTGAACGAGGGGACGACCGCGTCGGCGCCGGACTCGGTGATGAGGCGGACGTAGTCGTCGATCCACGCCTGGTTGAAGTCCTCCGGCTTGTACTCCGGCCACACCTGCACGTTGTCGGCCTTGGTGCGCTGCAGGAACTCCTGGAAGTGGGGCACCTTGCCACCGCCGTTGTCGAGTTCGAGCGCGTCGATCTGCGCGATGGTGAGATCCTTGACCGCGCCGGTGCCGTTGGTGGTGCGGTCCACGGTCGCGTCGTGCATCAGGATCGGCACCCCGTCGGCGGTCCACCGGACGTCCGTTTCGAACACCTTCACCCCGGCGGCCAGCGAGCGTTCGTACGCCCGCCAGGAGTTCTCCCAGTAGTAAGGGGTCGCGCCCTCCCCGCCGCCGAGCCGGTGTGCCACGCGTTCGGGGATGTAGCAGCCCTTGGCGTTGTTCGAGCCGGCCTGGACGGAGCCGTCGGCGGCGGCGGGACCGATGGCGGCCGCACCGGACATCACAAGGGCGGCACAGATGACTGGGATGCGCATGTGCCGCAAGATACCCCGTCGCTGCGGCGCGTTACCCGGCGGGCGGGCGTTCGAGGCCGAGCACCCCCGGGTTGAGGATCCAGGCGGGATCGACGGCCGCCTTGCTGGCGGCCAGGGCCGCGGCGAACACGTCCGGGCGCTGGCGGCGGTACCACGGGACGTGGTCACGCCCCACGGCGTGATGGTGGGTGATCGTGCCGCCGCCGGTCAGCAGCGCCTCGCCGACCCGGGCCTTGATCTCGTCCCAGGCGGCGATCTCCTCGCCGCGGGCCACCGGGGCCAGCACAGTGAAGTAGGGCGCGGCACCGTCGGGGTACACGTGCGTCAGCCGGCACGTGACCCGGCCCGGATGCCCGCACACCGCCAGCACGGCCTGCTCTGCGACGTTGCGCACCGACTCCACGAGTGCGTCCAGACGATCCCACGTCACAGCCGTCTCGAAGGTCTCAGCGAGCACCCCGAGGCTCACCAGCGTGTCACGCAGGTACGGTGCCTGCAGGAAGGCGCCGCGCCACTCCTGGGCATCGCGGGTCGGCTGAAGCTGCCCGCCGGCGCCGACACAGATGGCGAGGGCGGCGTCCTGCAGTGACCCCATCGCGGCACTGCCTTCGAAACCGAGCACCAGCATCGGCCGATGATCGGCACCCGGTGCCTCCACACCGTCGATCAACCTGCAGTTGTCAGGCCGCAGCCCGCTCTGGAGTACCAACCGGATGGCGTCGCACCCGGTGCGGAAGTCCGGGAACCGGACGGTGGCGGAGAACTTGTGCTCGGGGCGCGGCACGATCCGCAGCCAGGCCTGTGTGATGACCCCGAGTGTCCCTTCGCTGCCGAGCAGCAACCGGTCGGGGCTGGGGCCGGCGCCGCTGGCCGGCAGCCGGCGGGACTCCCACACACCGACCGGGGTGATGGCGCGCACAGACTCCACGACATCGTCGATGTGGGTGGGGCCGGAGGCGTAGTGCCCACCGGCCCGGGTGGCGATCCAGCCGCCCACCGTCGCGAACTCGAAGGACTGGGGGAAGAAGCGGGTGGTGAACCCGTGTGGTCGCAGTTGCTCCTCCACCCGGGGCCCGGCCGCCCCGGCGCTCACGAGCGCCGCGCGTGCCACCGGATCCACCTCGAGCACTGCGTCGAGGAGGCGCAGATCCAGGCTGATCACACCGTCGAAGTCGTCGAGGCCGCGCGGTTCGACGCCGCCGACCACACTGGTCCCGCCACCGAACGGGATCGCCGCCACGTTGCGCTGTTCGCACCAGTGCAGTGCCCGCTCCACATCCGTCTCGCTGCGCGGGAGCACCACGAAGTCCGGCGCGCTGCTGAAGTCCCCCCGGAAGCCGCGGAGGATGTCGCGGTAGGCCTTGCCCAGGGCATGCGTCGCGCGGGCGTGCCGGCCGGTGTCGGCGATGTCGGACAGGTCCCCCGGGGTCAGCCGGGGTACGGGCAGGGACGCCGCCTCGAGCGCCACGGGAATCTCCACATCCGTGCGCCCGAATCCCAGGTACTCCACGACGCCCGGTGCGGCCTCCTGCAACTGCTCGGCGGTGAGTGCCTGCTCGGCGCGGCCCCAGCCCCAGTGTTTGCGCATCGCACCAGTATGCCCGCCGAGGACGTCCGGTGTCGGCGGTGCCCCGACCGCGCCGCCGTAGTCTGACGCCATGGCCTTCATGACCGAGGAACGCGCCGCGCTCGCCCAGACCGTGCGCGCCTTCACCGCCGAACACATCGCGCCGCACATGGACACCTGGGAGCGGGAGGGGGAACTGCCGCGGGAGTTGCACAAGCAGGCCGCCGGGCTCGGGCTGCTCGGCGTGGGGTACCCCGAGGACGTGGGGGGCTCGGGCGGAGACCTCGGGGACGTCATCGTGGTCACCGAGTCGGTCCTTTCCGGCGGCGGCTCAGGCGGTGTGATCGCGGGGTTGTTCACGCACGGAATTGCCATTCCGCACATCATCGACTCCGGGAACCCCGACCTGATCGACCGGTGGGTCCGGCCCGTGCTGGCCGGCGAGAAGATCGCCTGCCTCGGCGTGACCGAACCCGGTGGCGGCTCCGATGTGGCGAACCTGCGGACCCGGGCCGACGAGTCCGGCGACGGGTGGGTGCTCAACGGCTCGAAGACGTTCATCACCTCCGGCGCCCGGGCCGACGTGGCCGTGGTCGCGGCCCGCGTGCGCGGGGAGTCCGGCGCCGCCGGCATCGGCCTGTTCGCCGTGCCGACGGATCAGCAAGGCTTCCACGTGACCAGCAGGCTGGAGAAGATGGGGTGGCACTGCTCTGACACCGCCGAACTCGGACTGGTGGACGCGCGGGCGGAGTTGATCACCGATCAGGGGTTCGCATCGTTGGCGCGGCACTTCGCCACCGAGCGACTGTCCTTGGGCGTGACCGGTTACGCCACGGCGGCCCGGTGCCTGGATCTGACCCGCGCATGGATCACTGAGCGGGAGACCTTCGGCCGTCCGCTGAGCACGCGCCAGGTCGTCCGGCACACCTTCGTGGACATGAACCGGCGCACCGATGTGGCTCGTTCCTACGTCCATGCGCTGGCCGAGGCGCCGGAGGTGGGCGTGCTGGACGCCATCTACGCCAAGCAGACCGGGGTGAACTGCGCCGCCTTCGTCACCGACCGCGCGGTACAACTGCTCGGCGGCATGGGCTACGCCCGCGGGGAGGTCGAGCGGCACTACCGCGACGCCAGGATCCTGGGGATCGGGGGCGGCGCCGACGAGGTGATGGCGGACCTGGCGGCGAGGCTGCTCGGGTTGTAGCCCGGCGCGATTGTCACGAAGGTGCGGCCGCCCCGGACCGGAATGCGACGAAGGTGCCCGGTCCGCCGCCCGACACCCCGCACCATCACCACAAACCAGCCCCGAAGACCCCCACCTTCGTCACAAAGACCCGGCGCGGGGCCCCAGCGGCGCGATTGTCACGAAGGTGCGGCCGCCCCGGACCGGAATGCGACGAAGGTGCCCGGTCCGCCGCCCGACACCCCGCACCATCACCACAAACCAGCCCCGAAGACCCCCACCTTCGTCACAAAGACCCGGGGCAGGGCCCCAGCGGCCCCATGGACACGTGCGACGGACCTCAGCCCGTGCGGTCCACCACGTAGTCGCACACGGCGGCCAGCGCATCGCGGGGTGCTCCCGCGGGCAGCGTGGCCAAGCAGGCCCGCGCGTCGTCGGCCCACTGCCGAGCGACCATGCGGGCCTGGTCCATGGCCGGGTTCTCGCGCAGCAAGGACAGCGCCTCGGCCACTTCCACATCCCCGAGCGGCCGGCTGAGCAGGTCGGCGAGCCGGATGTCGGCTCCGTCACGCAGGACCATCAGGCCGGTGAGGGTCGGCACCCCCTCCTTGAGGTCGGTCCCGGGGGTCTTACCCGAGTCGGCGGACTCGCTGGTCAGGTCCACGAGGTCGTCGGCGAGCTGGAACGCCACGCCGATCCGCTCGCCGAACCGGGTGAGCGTGTCGACGGTGGGCTGGTCGCAGCCGGCGAACATCGCACCGAACTGGGCCGAAGTCGCGATCAGCGATCCGGTCTTGTCCGCGAGCACCTGTAGGTGATGGGCCACCGGGTCCTCACCGTCGGCAGGTCCCACGGTCTCCCGGATCTGGCCTGTGACCAGGCGCTCGAAGGTGCGCGCCTGGATGCGCACGGCGTCCGGACCGAGGTCGGCGAGAATGTCCGAGGCGCGAGAGAACAGGAAGTCGCCGGTCAGGATGGCCACGGAGTTGTCCCAGCGGTTGTTCGCCGACGGCCGGCCGCGACGCATCGGCGCCTCGTCCATGACGTCGTCGTGGTAGAGCGTGGCCAGGTGGGTCAACTCCACAACGGTCGCGGCGTCGTACACCTCTTCCCGGTCGGGGTCGCCGAACGCCGCACACAGCAGTGCCATCAACGGGCGGAAGCGCTTGCCCCCGGCCTCGACGAGGTGCGCCGAGGTCTCCGTGACGAACGGGTAGTCGCTCTTGACCGCCTCGTTCAGCCGGGTCTCCACACGCTGCAACCGGGTGCCCAACCCGTCGCGCAGGGTCGGATCGGTGAGGAACGCCAGATTCGGCACCGATCACCCCTATCTGATGAACGTGGAGGCCTTGTCTGCCAAGTCCAACACGGATTGCGGTAGCACGCCAAGAATCACGGTAACCGCCACCGCCACGCCGATCGCCACCGCGGTCAGGCTACTGGGCACGACGACCGACGCAGCGTCCTCCGAGCGGTCGGTGAAGAACATCAGAACGATGACGCGGACGTAGAAGAACGCGGCGATCGCGGAGGCGAACACACCGACGATCACCACCGGGGTGGCACCCCCTGCGATGCCGGCCTGGAAGACCGCGAACTTGCTCGTGAACCCCGATGTCAGCGGGATCCCCGCGAACGCCAGCAGCATGATGGCCATGGCGCCGGCGATCATCGGCGAGGTCTTGCCCAAGCCTGCCCATTGCGACAACTTGGTGGCCTCCCCCGCGGGATCACGCACCAGGCTCACGATCGCGAACGCGCCCAACGTGCTGAAGCCGTAGGCCAGCAGGTAGAACATCGTCCCGGACAGACCGGAGGGGTTCGTCGCGATCACGCCGATGAGCATGAAGCCCGCGTTGGCGACCGCCGAGTACGCCAGCATGCGCTTGATGTCGGTCTGCGTCAGGGCCAGCACCGCCCCGATCAGCATCGTCACGATGGCTACCGCCCACATAGCGGGTCGCCAGTCCCAGCGCAGCCCCCCGAGGGCGACGTAGCACAGGCGCAGCAGGCCACCCACCGCGGCGATCTTCACTCCCGCGGCCATGAACGCGGTGGCCGGCGTCGGGGCGCCCTGGTAGACGTCGGGCGTCCACTGGTGGAACGGCACAGCGCCGATCTTGAACAGCAGGCCGACGAACAGCAGGACGGTGGCCGCGATGAGCAGGCCGTTGTTGCCCGGGTCCGCGGCCAGGCTCTCGATGATCCCGTTGAAGGAGATCGTGCCGGAGAACCCGTACAGCATCGCTGCGCCGAAGACGAAGAACCCCGAGGAGTAGGAACCCAGCAGGAAGTACTTCATGGCCGCTTCCTGGCTGAGCAACCGGCGTCGCCGCGCCATGCCAGCCATCAGGTACAGCGGCAGCGACATGACCTCGAGCGCGACGAACATCGTCAGCAGGTCGTTGGCCGTGCAGAACACCATCATTCCGCCGACGCTGAACAGGAACAGCGGCCACACCTCCGTCTGCATCCACCCGCGCTGGGTGAAGGACCGCTCGTCCTCACTGCCGGGCAATGCTGCCGAGGAGGGCGCGAAGGCATCACCGGCCGGATCGGCATTGCGCTCGGCGATCAGCAGCGCCGAGACCATCGCGATGAGCAGGATCGAGCCCATCATGAACAACCCCGGGCCGTCCACGGCGATGGTGCCCTCAGCGGCCAGTTCGTTCGTCCCGGCCAGGCGCACCACCAGCACGAACGACGACAGCAGCACGACCGCGACCAGCCACAGCTGCACGATACGCCGGTGCGGGGGGGATATGAACGCCTCCACCAGCACGCTCAGCACACCACCGGCGAGCACGATCAGCAGCGGGCTGACCAGCCAGTACTTGATCTCCGGGGACGAGAATGTCTCCAGCACGCCGTTCACTGTCCCTCCCCTTCCGCACGGCACCCGTCGGCGAGGTCACAGTCGCCGCCCGGCCCCACCGTGGGATCCTGGACCCCCACCGCCACCATGGTCTGGTCGACCGCGGGGTTGATCACGTCGAGTGCCGGCGCCGGGAACACCCCCAGCGCGATGATGACTGCGACCAGTGGCGCCACTGCGAGCACCTCGCGGCCGGTCAGGTCCTTGACGTCCTCGCAGCCCGGCTTGACCGGCCCGGTCATGGTGCGCTGGTACAGCCAGAGCACGTACAGCGACGCCAGCACGATGCCGGTGGTCGCGATGACCGCGGCGACCGGGTAGCGGACGAACGTGCCCAGCAGGACGAGGAACTCCGAGACGAAACTGCTCATGCCGGGCAGCGCCAGCGAACTCAGTCCGGCGATCAGGAAGAACCCGGCGAGCAGCGGCGCCACCCGGTAGACACCGCCGTAGTCCTCGATGAGTTTCGAACCCCGCCTGCTCATGAGGAAGCCGGCCACGATGAACAACGCGGCCGTCGAGAAGCCGTGGTTGACCATGTACAGCGTCGACCCGCTCTGACCCTGCGCGGTCATCGCGAAGATGCCCAGCACGATGAAGCCGAAGTGGCTCACCGAGGTGTACGCGATGAGGCGCTTGATGTCGGTCTGCCCGATCGCGAGCAGGGCACCGTAGATGATGCTGATGACGGCCAGCACGATGATGATCGGCGTGTAGAACTGCGAGGCCTCCGGGAAGATCGGCAGGCAGTACCGCAGCATCCCGAACGTGCCGACCTTGTCGAGCACGCCCACCAGCAGGACCGCACTGCCGGGCTGGGCCTCTGTGGCCGCGTCCGGCAGCCACGTGTGGAACGGCCACAGCGGCGCCTTGACCGCGAACGCGAAGAAGAAGCCGAGGAACAGCATGCGCTGGGTACTGGGATCCATGTTGAGTTGCGTGAGCGCCGTGAAGTCGAACGTGCCGGCACCGAACTCCCGCTGGCTGACCACGTACAGGCCGATCACGCTGGCCAACATGAACAGCCCACCGAACAGGCTCACGATGAGGAACTTCACTGCCGCGTAGGACCGGCGCGCACCGCCGTACCGGCCGATCATGAAGTACATCGGGATGAGCATGACCTCGAAGAACACGTAGAACAAGAACAGGTCGGTCGCCGCGAAGACGCCGATCATGCAGACCTCGAGGGCCAGCATCAGTGAGTAGTAGCCCTTGGTCGGGGCGTCGGAGTAGTCGGCCTCGTTCCAGCCGGCCAGGATCACTACGGGCACGAGCACCGCAGCCATCGCGATGAGGACCAAGGCGATGCCGTCCACGCCGAGCGCGAAGGAGATCCCGAAGGACTCGATCCACGGCGTGGAGGTCGCGAACTGGAACGGCGCGGTGGAGTCCGGGTCGAACTGCAGGGCCATCGCGACGACCAGCACGGCGGTGGCCACGCTGAAGCCCAGCGCAGCCTGTTTGGCCAGGTCGGGCTTGTCCTTGGGCAGCAGGGCCACCACCACCGACCCGATCGCCGGGACCAGCAGGAGGATGATTAGCCAGTTCATCTAGAGCCTCACCACCAGCATCACGGCGAAGAGCGCGAACGCTCCAGCCAACATGGACAGGGCGTACGACCGTGAGAACCCGGTCTGCCACTTACGCAGCCTGCTGGACAACCCCGCGGTGGCCGAGCCGAGCGCCAACAGGGAACCGTCGATGCTGCGGTTGTCGAACCAGACCATGGCCCGGGTCAAGTACTGCCCGGGGCGCATGAAGACGGTCTCGTTGAGCGCGTCGCCGTAGAGGTCGCGGCGCGCGGCCGCCGTCAGCGGCGACACCGACGTCGGTGCGGTCAGCGGCACCTCGCGGCGGTATTGCTGGTAGGCCAGCAGCGCACCGACGATGACCAGCAGCAGGGTCCCACCGCTGATCACCCAGACCGGCAGGGGCGGTTCCGGGTGCTCGAACCCGGTGACCGGCTCCAGCCACTTCTCGAAGGCGCCGTTCCAGGCCAGGACGAAACCGCTGACGGCCGAGAGCAGACCCAGGATGATCAGCGGGATCGTCATCACCGACGGCGACTCGTGCGGGTGGACGTCGTCGGTCCAGCGCTTGTTCCCCAGGAACGTCATGGTGAACAGCCGGGTCATGTAGAACGCGGTGATGGCTGCGCCGAGGGCGGCGGCCAGACCGGCGATCCAGCTCTGCTGGAACGCGGCCTCGATGATCTTGTCCTTGGAGTAGAAGCCCGAGAACGGCGGCACGCCCATGATGGCCAGCCAGCCGGCGGCGAATGTGACGAACGTGATCACCATGACGGTCCGGATGGCACCGAACCGGCGCATGTTCTCCTGGTTGTTGAACGAGTGCATGACCGAGCCGGCGCCGAGGAACATGTTGGCCTTGAAGAAGCCGTGGTTCACCAGGTGGAAGATGGCGAACACGTAGCCGATCGGCCCCAGGCCGGCGCCCAGCATCATGTAGCCGATCTGGGACATGGTGGAACCGGCAAGCACCTTCTTGATCTCGTCCTTGGCGGTACCGATGATCGCCCCGAAGATCAGCGTGACCGTACCCACGATGATGACCAGCGTCTGCGCGGTCGGGGCGGCATCGAAGATCACGTTGGACCGCACGATCAGGTAGACGCCTGCGGTCACCATGGTTGCGGCGTGGAGCAGCGCGGAGACCGGCGTCGGGCCCTCCATCGCGTCGAGCAACCAGGACTGCAGCGGCACCTGTGCGGACTTGCCGCACGCTGCCAGCAGCAGCAGGATGCCGATCCACGTGAGGTCGGACTGTCCGGCCTCACCGACCTGGCTGAACACCTCCGGGAAGGTGACCGTGCCGAAGGTGACGAAGATGAGCATGATCGCGACCGACAGCCCGAAGTCGCCGACGCGGTTCACCACGAAGGCCTTCTTCGCGGCGACCGCTGCGGTCGGCTTGTACTGCCAGAATCCGATCAGCAGGTACGAGGCCAGACCGACACCCTCCCAGCCGACGTACAGCAGCAGGTAGTTGTCAGCCATCACCAGCAGCAACATCGCCGTCACGAACAGGTTCAGGTAGGCGAAGAACAACCGCCGCTTGGGGTCGTCGTGCATGTACCCGATGGAGTAGACGTGGATCAGGGAGCCCACACCGGTGATCAGCAGCACGAACGTCATGGACAACTGGTCCATCTGCAGCCCCACGTTCGCCGTGAAGTTACCGACGATCACCCAGTCCCAGAGGTGCTGGATGACCCCGCGCTCCTCCGACGGCTTCTGCAGCATGGCCAGCCACATCATCGCTGCCAGGACGAACGAACCGATGGGAAGCACAGTGGCCAGGTAGTGGCCCCACGCGTTGGTGCGGTTGCCGAGGACCAGCAGCAGGAACGCCCCGAGCGCCGGCAGGGCGAGAATCACCCAGAGGTAGGAGAAGATCCCATCCGGTGGGGCATACGTGATGGTTGGCGCAGCGGACGCCAGCAGGTTCGACCCCATCAGAACCTCAGCAGACTGGGCTCGTCCACCGACGCGCTGCGGCGTGTCCGGAAGATCATCACGATGATCGCCAGCCCGACGACCACCTCAGCAGCGGCCACGACCATCGTGAAGAACGCGAAGACCTGCCCCTCCAGGTTCCCGTGCATCCTCGCGAAGGCCACGAACGCCAGGTTCGAGGCGTTGAGCATCAGCTCCACGCACATGAACACCACGATGGCGTTGCGGCGGAAGAGCATGCCGAACGCACCGAGGCTGAAAAGCACCGCTGCCAGAGCGATGTAGTGATCGGTGCTCACCTTTCCTCCCCATCATCGGCCTGCCCGTGCGGCAGCTCGTCGACGACGACGTCGTGCTGGTGCGCGACCTCGTCCACCTCCTCGACGTCCACACGGTCGACCTCGGAGTGCCGCAGGGCCATCGGCCGGGGCACGGAGATCTCGGCAGCCGATCCGTCCGGCAGCAGTGCCGGGGTGTCGACCGCGTTGTGCCGGGCATAGTTGCCCGGTGGCGGCAGCGGGCTCGGGTGCCCGCTGCGGAAGCGCGCCTCGGACAGCTCGCGCTGCGTCGGCTTCGGGACCACGTGTTCCCGGTGGGTCAGGATCATCGCGCCGAGCGCCGCGGTGATGAGCAGCGCCGAGGTCACCTCGAAGGCGAAGACGTACTTGGTGAAGATCAGTTGCGCGATGCCCTGCACGTTGCCGCCCGCCGCCGCGTTGGCCTCTGCCAGGGAGCCGGCGGGCATCTCGGAGGTCCCCGATCCGAGCAGGCCGAGCAGCAGGATCGCGAAGCCGAGCCCGGACAGGATGGCTGCCGGACGCTGGCCCCTGACGGTCTCGACCAGGGAGTCCGAGGAGTCGACGCCGACCACCATCAGCACGAACAGGAAGAGCATCATGATCGCGCCGGTGTACACGATGACCTGCACCATGCCCAGGAACGGTGCGGACAGGCTGACGTAGATGATGGCCAGGTTGATCATGGTCATGGCCAGGAACAACGCGCTGTGGACGGCCTTGCGGGAGAAGAGCATCCCCAGCGCGCCGAGCACGGCCAATGCGCCGCAGATCCAGAACACCGCCGCCTCCCCGGTGTTCTGTACGGCCAGCGTCGCGGTCACGTGGTGCTCCCTTCGACCGCGTCCTTCAGCGGCTCATCGGCACCGGTGACCCGCCCCTCGTAGTAGTCCTGCTCGGTGGCCCCGGGCACCATCGCGTGCGGGGGCGACTCCATGCCCGGCAGCAGGGGGGCGAGCAGGTCCTGCTTCTCGTAGATCAACTTCTGCCGGTTGTTGTCGGCCAGTTCGAACTCGTGGATCATCGTCAGCGCCCGGGTGGGGCAGGCCTCGACGCACAGCCCGCAACCGATGCAGCGAAGGTAGTTGATCTGGTACACCCGGCCGTAGCGCTCCCCCGGCGAGTAGCGTGCGTCCTCGGCGTTGTCGCCGCCCTGCACGAAGATGGCGTCGGCCGGGCAGGCCCACGCGCACAACTCACAGCCGACGCACTTCTCCAGCCCGTCTGGGTGGCGGTTCAACTGGTGCCGGCCGTGGTAGCGCGGCTTCGGCGGGAACTCGTCCTTCTCCTCCGGGTACTGCTCGGTGACCACCTTGCGGAACTGGGTGACGAAGGTGGTCGCGAATCCCTTGACCACAAAAACGACATCAGGCATTGTGCGGCTCCTGTTCCACGGCAGGGACGGTGCTCGGCTCCAGTAACTGCTGACCGGGCATCGGCGGCACGGGGTGTCCGCCGGCGAACGGGTCGACGGGCTCGGCGAACCCGGCCTGGGCCTGCTCCTCGGCCTCCGCCCGACGGTCACGGCGCAGTTGGGCGAAGTAGGAGGCCACGATCAGCAGAAGTGCGGCGAAGCCGAAGGCGACGAGCACCGCCAGCACGTCCGAGCCCTCGCTCCCGAGCGTGTACCGGGCCACTGACACCACGATGATCCACGCCAGCGAGACGGGGATGAGCACCTTCCAGCCGAAACGCATGAACTGGTCGTAGCGCAGCCGCGGCAGGGTCCCGCGCAGCCAGATGAACACGAAGATGAAGGCGACGACCTTCATGAGGAACCACAGCAGCGGCCACCAGCCCTCGTTGGCCCCCGACCATATGGACAGCGGCCACGGAGCACGCCAGCCGCCGAGGAACAGCGTGGTGGCCAGCGCCGACACGGTGACCATGTTGATGTACTCGGCCAGGAAGAACATCGCGAACTTCAGCGACGAGTACTCGGTGTGGAAACCGCCGACGAGCTCGCCCTCGGCCTCCGGCAGGTCGAACGGCGCACGGTTGGTCTCCCCCACCATCGCCGTGGTGTAGATCATGAAGGAGGGCAGCAGCAGCAGGATGTACCACAACTTCGTCTGCGCGTCGACGATCTCGGAGGTCGACATGCTGCCGGCGTACAGGAACACCGCCACGAACGACAGCCCCATGGCGATCTCGTAGGAGATCATCTGGGCGGTCGAGCGCAGGCCGCCCAGCAGCGGGTACGTCGATCCGGAAGCCCACCCGGCCAGCACGATGCCGTAGATGCCGATCGAGGCGATGGCCAGCACGTACAGCACGCTGACGGGGAAGTCGGTGAGTTGCAGGCGGGTCTGCTGGCCGAAGATCGACACCTCCGGTCCCAGCGGGACGACCGCCCAGGCGAGGAAGGCCGGGACCGCCGACAGGATCGGCGCGAGGACGTACACCCCGAGTTCGACCTTGCGGGGGATGATCTCCTCCTTCAGTGCCAACTTCACGCCGTCCATGAGGGACTGCAGCAGGCCGAACGGGCCGACCCGGTTGGGGCCGACGCGGCTCTGCATGCGCGCCACCACGCGCCGCTCACCCCAGATGGTGAGCAGGACGATGACCACGAGCAGGACGAAGACGCCGAGCACCTTCACGCAGATCAGCCAGAACGGGTCGCCGCCGAACCCCTCGACGTTCATGACGCCCTCCCGACACTCACCCGCACGGTATCGCCACCGGTCACTCCGAGTTCGCAGACCACGTTGGTGCCCGAGTTGCCCGGGACCCAGACGATGCCGGCGGGCATGTCGGTGACCAGTGCCGGCAGCGTCATCGAACCGATCTGGCCGGTCACCGTGATCAGGTCGCCGTTGTCGACCCCGAGGTCGGCGGCATTGGCCGGACCGATGCGGACCACCGCGGGTCGAGCCGTGGCTGCCATGTACGGCTCCCCGGCCTGCATGGACCCGTCGTCGACCAACTGCCGCCACGTGGCCAGGATGGCCTCGCCGGCGGCGGTGTCCCGGGGTCCCGCCGCCGGAACCTGTGGGGCATCGGGCCGCGCTGCCGGCACCGCGCGCTCGGATTCCGCCCGCAACGCCACCGGGTCCGCCGCTCCGAAGTCCTCGAGCATCTCGTCGGCGATGGCAGCCAGCACCCGGGCGTCCGAGAGGATCAGCGACTCCCGGAAGACCTGCGGGAAAGCGCGGCGGCGACCCTCCCAGTTGATGAAGGAGCCCGCCTTCTCGGTCACCGCGGCCACCGGGAAGACGATGTCAGCGGCGCGGGTCGCGTCATTGTGGTGGGTCGCCAGCGCGACGACGGTCGGCACGTGTGCGAAGCCCGCCACGAGGGCCGCACCGTCGGGTACGTCGCGCGGGTCGAAGCCGGCAAGCACCAGGGCCCGGTAGGGCGGCTCGGGCTCTTCCGGCTCTTCGGCGAGGACCACGTCGGTCCCAGCATCGGGTTCGGCGTCGGTCACCGGTTCCAGCGCGGCTTCGGGCTGATCGGCGGCCACGAGCCGCTCTATGACCCCGCGGAAGCCGGAGCCACCGGCGAACTCGCCCCACGTGGCAGGCGCCAGTCCGGGCAGCAGCCCCGCCTCCAGCGCGCCGCGCTCGCCGGCGCGCCGTGGCACCCAGGCCAACCGGGCTCCCGTGCTCTGGGCGGTCTGCGCCACCCAACTCAGCAGGCCGGGAACCCCCGCCGCCCGCTCCCCCACCATGAGCACCGCACCCGGCTCGGACAGCGCGGCCATGACCTCCGGGGAACCGGACAGCGCCTGGATCTCCTGGCCCGGCCCGGCTGCCAGCACCGTGGCGGCAAGTTTGGTCAATCCGGGGCTGGCCCAGGGCGCCACCGCATGAACCTTCGTGGTGCCCTTGGCCACGGCCTTGCGCAGGCGCAGGAACACGATCGGGGACTCGTCCTCCGGCTCGAAGGCCACCAGCACGACCGCCGGGGCGATCTCCAGGTTCGCGTACGTCGGCCCGTCGGACCCCAGCACCACTGAGCCGAGGAAAGCTGCCTCCTCGTCACTGGCCGGGCGTGCACGGAAGTCCACGTCGTCGGTCTTGAGGATCGTCCGGGCGAACTTGGAGTAGGCGAAGGCGTCCTCGGCACTCAGGCGGCCGCCGGTCAGGACCGCCGCGCTACCGACCGCCGCGCTCAGGGCGTCCGCGGCCATGCCCAACGCCTCCGGCCATGAGGCCGTGCGCAACTGCCCGCCCTCATCGCGCACCAACGGGTGGGTGATGCGGTCCTCGGTGAGGTAGGGGAAGGCGAACCGGCCCTTGTCGCAGTTCCATTCCTCGTTGACCTGGGGGTCGTCTCCGGCCAGCCGGCGCTGGACCTCGCCGCGGCGGATGTCGGTGCGCAGCGCGCACCCGCTGGCACAGTGCTCGCAGATGGTCGGCACCGACACCAGGTCGAACGGCCGCGCCCGGAAGCGGTACCGGGCGTTGGTCAGGGCACCCACCGGGCAGATCTGCACGGTGTTGCCGGAGAAGTACGAGTCGAAGGGGGTGTCCTCGCTGATCCCCACCTGCTGCTGCGCACCGCGCTCGAGCAGGTCGATGAAAGCGTCGCCGGCGATCTCGTCGGCGAACCGGGTGCAGCGCGCGCACGACACGCACCGCTCGCGGTCCAGCAGGATCTGGGCGCTGACGTTGATCGGCTTGGGGAAGGTGCGCTTCGCGCCTTCGAACCGGGTCTCCGGGCGCCCGGCACTCATCGCCTGGTTCTGCAGCGGGCACTCGCCGCCCTTGTCGCAGATCGGGCAGTCCAGCGGGTGGTTGAGCAGGAGGAACTCCATGACCCCCTGCTGGGCGTCGTCAGCCATCCTTGACGTCCGCTGGGTCCGGACGACCATGTTGTCGCCCACCGGGATCGCGCACGCGGGTTGCGGCTTCGGCTGGCCCTCGATCTCCACCAGGCACATGCGGCACGCCGCCACGGGGGCCAGCAGCGGGTGGTCACAGAATCGCGGTACCTCGATGCCCAATTGCTCGGCCGCGCGGATGATCAGCGTGCCCTTCTCCGCGGTCATGGAGACCCCGTCGATGGTGAACGCCACGTGCCCCTCGGGCACGGTCATCTCGTTGCTGCCCGGTTCTGTGACGGTCATGCCTTCACCTCGCTGAAGACGGTGCTGGCAGCGGGGTCGAAGGCCGCGCTGCTCGCAGTGGTGGTGCCCGCCTCGAACTCCTCGGCGAAGTACTTCATCGCTGCCGGGAACGGGGTGGCAGCGGCGTCGCCGAGCGCACAGAACGAGCGGCCCAGGATCTGCCCGCACACGTTGTCGAGGACCTGCAACTGGTCCGTGCGTCCCCGGCCCTGGTCGAAGCGGTGCACCAAGTCGTGGATGAACCAGTTGCCCTCCCGGCAGGGCGTGCACTTGCCGCACGACTCGTGCTTGTAGAAGTCCTGCCAGCCGGTGATCGCCCGCACCACCGAAGTCGTCTCGTCGAACACCATCGGCGTGCCCGTGCCCAGCATCGAGCCGGCCTCCGCGATCGCCTCGTAGGTCATCGGCAGGTCGATGTGGTCCTTGGTCAGCATCGGCACCGACGAACCCCCCGGCAACCAGAACTTCAGCTCGTGGCCCTCCCGGATGCCGCCGGCGTACTCCAGCAGTTCGGACATCGGCGTGCCCAGCGGCGCCTCGTAGATGCCTGGCCGGCGCACGTGACCGGAGATCGCGAAGACCTTGAACCCCGGCGACTTCTCGGTCCCGAACGACCGGAACCAGTCAGCTCCGTTGTTGATGATGTACGGCACGTTGGTGATGGTCTCGACGTTGTTGACCACCGTCGGGCAGGCGTACAGCCCGGCGACCGCGGGGAACGGTGGCTTGAGCCGGGGTTGTCCGCGCCGGCCCTCCAGGGAGTCCAGCAGCGCGGTCTCCTCGCCACAGATGTAGGCGCCGGCGCCCGCGTGGACCACGAGGTTGAGGTTGAACCCGCTACCCAGGATGTTGTCGCCGAGATACCCGGCCTCCCGCGCCTGCGCCACCGCCGCCCGGACCCGCCGGAAGACGTGCGGGACCTCCCCGCGGATGTAGATGAACGCGTGGTCGGCCCGGATGGCGTACGAGGCGATGATGATGCCCTCGATGAGGGCGTGCGGGTTCGCCAGCATCATCGGGATGTCCTTGCACGCACCCGGCTCGGACTCGTCGGCGTTGACGACCAGGTAGTGCGGCTTGCCGTCGTTCTGCGGGACGAAACTCGACTTGAGGCCGGTCGGGAAACCCGCACCCCCGCGGCCGCGCAGGCCGGAGTCCTTCACCGCGGCGATCACCGCGTCCTGGCCCATCTCGAAAGCCTTGGTCAGTCCGCGATAACCGCCGTTGCGGCGGTATCCGTCGAGGGTGAACGAGTCCGGCTCGTCCCAGTGTGCGGTGATGACCGGGGTCAGCGGCATCAGATGACCTCCCCGTCCGGGGCCGACATGTCGTGCTCGCGGGCGTACCGCAGGCCGGCCAGCATCAGGTCGTCGGTGGCAGGCAACTCGCCGAGACCGTCGTCATCGATCCCCGCCAGTGTGCGTTCACAGGCTTTGAAGTCGCGGATGACCGGCCCGCGCGTGGCCGTCACCTCGCGCCCGGCGCGCAGGTCCTCCACCAGTTGGCGCGCGGACGCCGGCGTCATGTTGTCCAGGAACTCCCAGTTGGCCGTCATGACCGGGGCGTGGGTGCAGGCCGCCTGACACTCGATGCGCTCCAGCGAGATCCTGCCGTCCTCGGTCACCTCGTCGTGGCCGACTCCCAGGTCGCCGGACAGGGCCTCCCAGGGCGGGTCCCCGCCGAGGATCCCGCAGCCGGGGTTGATGCACACCCCGATGTGGTACTCCCCGACCGGTGAGTCCTTGAACATCGTGTAGAAGCTGGCCACCGCTTTGACCTCGGCGTTCGTCAGGCCCAGCACCTGTGCGCACATCTCGATGCCCTCGCCGGTGACGTAGCCTTCCTCCGCCTGCACCAGATGCAGCATCGGCAGCAGGGCACTGCGTGCCTGCGGGTAGCGGGCGGCCAGGTCCATCATCTCGGCGCGCGTCTTCTCGGTCAGTGCCATCAGCGATCCACTCCACCCATGACGGGGTCGATGCTTGCCACGGCCGCCACAACATCGGCGACCTGACCGCCCTCGCTCATCGGCGGGACGGCCTGCAGATTGTTGAAGGACGGGTCGCGAAAGTGGACCCGGTACGGCCGCGTGCCGCCATCGGACACCACGTGCACCCCGAGTTCCCCGCGCGGGGCCTCGATGGCGACGTAGGCGGACCCGGCCGGCACCCGGAAACCCTCGGTGACGAGCTTGAAGTGGTGGATGAGCGCCTCCATGGACTGCCCCATGATGTGGCGGATGTGCTCCAGGGAGTTGCCCATGCCGTCAGAGCCGAGCGCCAGTTGGGCCGGCCAGGCGATCTTCTTGTCCTCGACCATGACCGGGCCGGGCCGCAGCCGGTCCAGGCACTGCTCGACGATGTTCAGGCTCTGCTGCATCTCCTCGAGGCGGATGAGGAATCGCCCGTACGCGTCGCACGTGGTCTGGGTGGCCACCTCGAACTCGTAGGTCTCGTAGCCGCAATAGGGCTGCATCTTGCGCAGGTCCCACGGGTAGCCGGTCGCCCGCAGCACGGGGCCGGTCATCCCCAGCGCCACGCACCCTGTCAGATCGAGGTATCCGACGTTCTCGGTGCGCGAGGTCCAGATGGAGTTGTCGACCAGCAGGTTCGCGGTGTCGGGCAGCCGCTTGCGCAAGTAGGCCACCACGTCGGCGATCATCTTCTCGCCATCGTCAGGCAGGTCCTGGGCCACGCCGCCCGGCCGCACGTACGCATGGTTCATACGCAGTCCGGTGACCGCTTCCATCACGTCCAGGATGTACTCGCGCTCGCGGAACCCGAAGGTCATGGCCGTCAGCGCACCGAGTTCCATGCCGCCCGTGGCCAGGCACACCAGATGTGAGGAGATGCGGTTGAGCTCCATGAGCATCACCCGGATGACGGTGGCCCGATCGGGGATCTGGTCGGTGATCCCCAGCAACTTCTCCACGCCCAAGCAGTAGGCGGTCTCGTTGAACAGCGGTGCCAGGTAGTCCATTCGCGTCACATAGGTCACGCCCTGGGTCCAGGTGCGGAACTCCATGTTCTTCTCGATGCCGGTGTGCAGGTAGCCGATCCCGGACCGGGCTTCCGTGACGGTCTCGCCGTCGATCTCCAGGATCAGCCGGAGCACCCCGTGGGTCGACGGGTGCTGCGGGCCCATGTTGACGACCACGCGCTGCTCGACGCCCTCGTCGCCACGCACCTGGTCCCAGTCCCCGCCGCTGACGGTGAAGACCTTGCCCTCGGTGGTGTCGTAGGAACCGGCGGCGGTCTCGTAGATGACGTCTTCGCTCACTTGTACTCCCGGCGGTTGTCCGGCGGCGGCACGGTGGCGCCCTTGTACTCCACCGGGATGCCGCCCAACGGGTAGTCCTTGCGCTGTGGATGACCCACCCAGTCATCGGGCATCTCGATGCGGGTCAGAGCCGGGTGGCCGTCGAAGATGACGCCGAAGAAGTCGTAGGTCTCGCGCTCGTGCCAGTTGTTGCCGGGGTAGATCTCGACCACGGACGGGATGTGCGGGTCGGAGTCCGGACACGTGACCTCGACCGACAGCCGCCGGTTGTGGGTCATCGACAGCATCGGGTAGTGCACGCGCAGTTCCCGGCCAGTGTCCTCCGGCCAGTGCACGCCGCTGGCGCCCAGACAGACCTCGAAGCGCAGGCCCGGGTGGTCGCGCAGCGTGCGCATCACGTCCAGCAGGTCGTCGCGCTCGACCTCCAGCGTGAGCTGGTCGTAAGCCACGAGCACCTTCGAGATGGCAGAAGCGTGGGGCAGGGCACCGGCGAGGGTGTCCACCGCCTCGTCGAACCAGCCGCCGTAGGGACGGATGGCGGCCGGCGGCGCGTAGACCCGGCGGACCAGTCCGCCGTAGCCGCTGACGTCGGGGGTGCCGTCCACGCCGAAGGCCCCTTGACCGGTCGAGACGACCTCCAGGGTCTCGGTGCCGGTGGGGACAACCTCGGCCGATTCGGGGTTCTCAGTCACCGGACCAGGCCTTTCATCTGCTCGGTGGGCAGCGACTGCAGGGCCTGCGCCTCCAACTCGACGACCTCGGCCTCGCGGTGCGCGCCGAGTTTGGTGTGCTGGACCTGGTCGTGGATCTTGAGGATCGCGTCGATGAGCATCTCCGGGCGCGGCGGGCACCCCGGCAGGTACATGTCCACGGGTACGACGTGGTCGACGCCCTGCACGATCGCGTAGTTGTTGAACATGCCGCCACTGGAGGCGCACACGCCCATGGCCAGCACCCACTTGGGGTTGGGCATCTGGTCGTAGATCTGCCGCAGCACGGGTGCCATCTTCTGGCTGACCCGCCCCGCGACGATCATGAGATCGGCCTGCCGGGGCGAGGCGCGGAAGACTTCCATCCCGAACCTGGCCAGGTCGTAGCGCGGGGCGCCGGTGGCCATCATCTCGATGGCGCAGCAGGCCAACCCGAATGTGGCCGGCCACATCGACCCCTTGCGTGCGTAGCCGGCGACGGCCTCGACCGTCGTCAGCAGGACGCCGCTGGGGAGTTTCTCCTCAAGACCCATGTCACTCCCATTCCAGACCGCGACGGCGCCAGACGTAGGCGTACACGACGAGCAGCGTGACGATGAACAGCAGCATCTCGATGAGGCCGAACAGTGCGAGCTGGTCGAACGCGACCGCCCACGGGTAGAGGAACACGATCTCGATGTCGAAGATGATGAACAGCATCGCCGTCAGGTAGTACTTCACCGGGAACTTGCCGCGGCCGATGGGCTGCGGCGTCGGCTCGATGCCGCATTCGTAGGCATCCACCTTCGCCCGGTTGTAGCGCTTCGGACCGGTGATGCTGGCCACACCCACGCTGAACACCGCGAAGGCGGCGGCGAGCAGCCCGAGGATCAGGATGGGAAGGTACACGTTGCCCATCGCTATCGACTCCTTCCGATCGGCTCAATCCTAGGGGGCTCCCTCGTCATGGTGCCCAGCGAGTCGAACCAGATCCACGTCATGCGGCCGGGGCCAATCCGGACAGCCCGTTGATGACTCCGTCGCTGGCGTCCCGGCCCCGCGGGTCGGTGAGATCGGCCAGCAGTTTCACGGTGAAGGCCATCAGGCGCCGCCGCGGCAGTCCGCACAGCGTGGCAAGTCGCATGACCTCCAGGTGGCGAGGCCGTGTTGAGCGAGACGGTGCACGGTGGTCGATCCGGCCCCGACCACGTCTGCGTGGTGATCCATCCATGCTCCTTGTGAACGCGTGCACGAGCCCCGGCTCAGAGTCTATGCCCGCGGCCCGGGGACCGCAGTCAGCGGTTGGTCCGATCCCGCACCCCCGATCCACACGACGAAGGTGCGCGGCTCGAGAATCCGAACCGCGCACCTTCGCTGTGGAAACGGATCAGGACGTCGGCGACTCCGAGGCCGCAACGGCACTGACGGTGAAGGAGTTCACCATCTGCTCGAAGGTGGGCTTCAGCTCCTCCCAGCGGTCGGTGGCCGACTGCGTCAGCAACTGGTACTCGAGGTCACCGTCGAAGAGGAAGTACAACTGTGAGGTCATCGGCGTGCCATCGACCGAGAAGGTCGCATCGGCCTGGTAACCGTTGATGCCGGACACCGTCACCGGGCTCAGAGCGGAAATGGTCATGTCCTCGCTGGACTGCTCGAGCTGCGGGATCACGTTGCTCTCGAGCTCGGTCTTCACCGCCTCGAGGTCGGCCTCGGTGATCGCCTGGTTGAGCTGGTAGACGTTCACCACGAAGGCGTCGCGGTATTGCCCGCCCACCTGGGTGCCGTCGGTGTCGAACACGGCCACCGAGTCCGCGCTGCTGGCTCCGCTCTCCGCCTCCCAGGAGGTGTCGCCCTTCTGTTCGAACGGCGGGGCGTACTGGAAGCTGAAGCCGTACTTCTCACTGGTGTAGGTCTGGGTGTCAGCCGCCACCGACGCTTCGGCCGTCGGGCTGGCCGCGGGGGCCGTGGAGGATTCACCGACGCTCACCTCGGCACTGCTGGAACATCCGGCCAGTCCCGTCGCCAGCACGACACCGGCCACGACTACTGAGATTCGCATGAGGTTTTATCCGTTCCGATCGCCTGCAGGACAGGCCCTCACGCTACCCCCCGGTGCAGCGCCACGACCCCCCCGGAGACGTTGCGCCACGCGACCTGTGACCAACCCGTGTCCATGAGCAGGTCGGCCAGGCCCTGCTGGTCGGGCCAGGCGGCGATCGACTCGGCCAGGTACTGGTAGGCCGCCGAGTTGCTGGACACCCGCTGCGCGATCGCTGGCAGCGCCTTCATCAAGTACTCCTGGTACACCGTCCGGAACACCGGCAGCGTGGGGGTCGAGAACTCACACACCACCAACCGGCCACCCGGGCGGGTCACCCGGCGCATCTCCGCCAGTCCCGTGCGCGGGTCGTGGATGTTGCGCAACCCGAAAGAGATCGTCACCGCGTCGAAGCTGTCGTCGGCGAACGGCAGGGCCATGGCGTCGCCGGCGACGAATCGCAGGTGGGGCAGCCGTCGCCTGCCGACCTGGAGCATGCCCAGGGAGAAGTCACAGCTGACCACGTCAGCACCCCGGGCAGCTATCGCATCGCTGCTGGTGCCGGTGCCGGCGGCCAGATCGAGCACACGCTGTCCGGGGCAGGCCTCGAGGGCGTCGGCCACGAGACGCCGCCAGCGCCGCGTCTGCCCGACCGCGAGCACGTCGTTGGTGACGTCATAGCGCACGGCGACCCGGTCGAACATCGCGGCGACCGCCGAGGGTTGCTTGTCGAGGTCGGCTCTGCTCACCGGCACAGTCTCTCACCAGCACCGCATGAGGAGACGCTGGTGGCGCCGCCGTCGCGCGACCCGGCCTGCGGCCCTACCCTGGTGTGGTGACAGATCTGCCCGTGACGGTGCGCACGCGCCTGGTGGAGCCGTCGGATCTGTTGTCGCTCATCCCGGACGGTGCGGCCCCGCTGAGCTGGGTGCACGAGGGGGACGGCCTGGTCGCCTGGGACGTAGCGGCCACCACCACGGTGCGCGGCCCGGAACGGTTCGCCCGCGCGCAGCGTTGGTGGGCGCGCTTCTGCGAGTCCGCAACCGTCGACGACGAGGTGATGGCTCCCGGCACCGGACCCGTGGCGTTCGCCTCCTTCGCGTTCGACGCAGCCGCTGATTCCGTGGTCACGGTACCCGGCACAATCGTGGGCCGGCGCGACGGCAAGGCGTGGATCACCACCATCAGCCCCAGCCGGCCCGGGCCCCTGACGACGAGCAGCGGGGCAGGTGTCCGGGAACCGGATCCTGACGGAGAGCACTACCGCCGCCTGGTCGCCGCCGCCCTCGACGAGATCTCCGCAGGCGTCTTCGACAAGGTCGTCCTGGCCCGCGGGGTGCGCGTGACCGGGGACATCGACGTCCAGCAGACGCTGCAGCGCCTGGCCGACCGGTACGCGGACTGCTGGACCTTCAGCGTGCACGGCCTGATCGGCGCCACCCCGGAACTGCTGGTGCGCCGCACCGGCGAGCAGGTGATGTCGCGGGTCCTCGCCGGGACGGTGGCGCGCAGCCACGACGATCGCGAGAGCGGGCAACTGGCCGACGGCATGGTGGCCTCCCAGAAGGCGCGTGAGGAGCACGCCTACGCGGTCATGTCCGTCGCGCAGGCCCTGGGCACCCACTGCACCGACCTCGACGTGCCCGCACAGCCGCGCGTGCTGCGCCTGGCCAACGTGCAGCATCTGGCCACCGACGTGCACGCGATGCTCGTGGACGAGACCTCGGTGGTGGCCATTGCGGCCGCGCTGCACCCGACGGCGGCGGTCTGCGGGACACCCACCGAGCGCGCCCTGCAGTACATCCTCAGCCACGAGGGGCTCGATCGCGCCCGGTACGCCGGGCCGGTGGGATGGTTCGACGCCAACGGCGACGGCGAGTTCGGCATCGCCCTGCGCTGCGGGCAAGTGGCCGCGGATCAGCGCAGCATCGACCTGTTCGCCGGGTGCGGCATCGTCGCCGGGTCAGACCCGGCCTCGGAGTTCGCCGAGTCTGAGTCGAAGTTGGCCGCGATGCGCTGGGCGCTCGGCGACGGCTGAGGCGCGGGCGACCCTCAGGCCGTCGACCGCGTTGGCGTCCGTGCACCGCGTTGGAGGAACCACGCGTGCGTCCTCCAACCTCGCGAAAGTTCTCCAACCTCGCGATCCAACCACCGCCGGCGCAGGCCGGGCGCACCTCAACTGCGCGTGAGCACCCCCAGGTCCGGGCCGACCTCCTCGAGAACGAGGCGCTGCGCCTTACCCGACCTGATCTTCTTGAACTGCGCACCCGTGGTGAACCCCTTGGGCATGTCGATGCCGGTGTAGGCGTAGGTGTTGCCGGTCCAGTGGAACAGCGGCACGGTCGTCTTCAGCCCCGGCCCGATCCGCATCTTCAGGCTCTTGCCGGACTTCACGATCTTCACATCGCCGACGTAGTCGTTGGTGTAGGTGCCGGTGTACGTGGACGCCTTGGCCGCGGGCTTCGGGTCGGCCGGCTTCGGCTTGCCCTCCACCGTGTTGTTCGGCGTCGTGAAACCGGCGAAAGCGGGCTGGATCACGCTGAGCCAGTCCTTGGTCACAGCGCCGGTCTCCACGATGTCCGCGTAGGAAGCGGCGATCGTCTCCGGCACCCCGATGGGCCAGGTGTTCGTGAGCACCACGATGCCGGTGTTCAGCGCCGGGATCATGAGGATCGTGGTGGCCGCCCCGACGTGAATGCGCCGGAGTGGGTCCAGTGCACATATCCGTTGGCGCTACTGCGGGTGTCCAGGCCCAGCGCGTAGCCGCCGAGCACCGTGGCGTCGTCGGAGGCGGGCAGATTGCGGATCTGGGTGGAGCGGGCCTCCCGCAGGGGGCCCTCGGCCACCACCCGCTGACCGTCGAAGGTGCCGTTGGCCAGGTGCAGCCGCAGCCACTTCGCCATGTCGACCACCGTGCTGCTGGCGCCGCCGGCCGGCGCCTGCGCGTCAGCGTCGCGCGTGGCCTCCGGCACGAACTGGCCGTCGATCTCCTGGTGCAGAGACGCGCGGTTCGACTCCTTGAGGAAGTCCTGGTAGCGGTAGCTGGTGTGGTTCATGCCCAGGGGCTTGAACAGCATCGACCGGGCAAGCTTGGGCCACGAACTGTCGGCGGCCGACGCCGCCGCGTCAGCCCCCACCGTCAGCCCGAAGTTGCTGTAGGAGTACGTGATGCGGAAGGGGTCCAGCGGCGCATAACGCATCCGCTTCACGATCGCCGGACGGCGGAAGCCGTACGCCTCCAGATCGTTACCCACGCTGCCCGGCAGCCCGGACCGGTGGGAGTACATGTCCGCCACCGTGACGTTGCGCGTCACGTACTTGCCGGAGACCTCGAAGCCGGGCAGGAACTTGCGGATCGGGTCCTCCCACCGCAGCATCTTCTTGCCCACGGCGGCGGCCACCACCGTCGCACCCAGCGGCTTGGACACTGATGCGAGCTGGAAGACGGTGTCGGTGGTGACCGGGTCGTTGGTGGCGGTGCTGCGCACACCGAAACCCTGGCTGTAGATGACCTGATCGTTGTGCACGACCGCCACCGCGACTCCCGGCACCCCGGTGCGCGCCATGGTCTGCTCGACGATGCCGGGCAATTGGGCCACCGCCGTGTCGAAGTTGTTGGTGTCGGCGTGGGCTCCCACAGGAGCCGCGACCAGCATCCCGGCGACCAGGCCGGCGCTGAGCAGAGTGCGCATCATGGTCCTCACCTCACCATGCGCGCACCAAAGAATGCAAGGTCAGCCTAACTTCAGCCAGGTGCCCCTGATGGCCGCGACCTGTATCCCACCGGCGGTGAACAGTGCCGCGGCGGAGACGTGTTTGCGGCCCTCCTGCTGCAATTGCGCACCCACCGCGATGTACGGGCCCACCGGGTCCAGCGCCTCGTCGGTGAGCAGTCCCCCGGTCAGCCGGCCGGTGACCAACAGCGTCTCAGCCAGTGGCCAGGCCCAGCCCGTGACGCAGTCCAGGGCCGACCAGATCCACTCCTGCGCCACCCGACCGCGAGGGTTCCACACGCACGCGACCAGGCCCTCACCCACCGGACCGGGATGGATCCCCAGTCCGTCGTCGCGCAACCATCCGCAACTGAAGCAGGTCCCGTACTCGTCGGTGGCCACCTGGCCCGGGTACCTCCGGGAGGCCGTTTCGGCCCGCTCGAGGCGCACGAACGGGACCGGATCGGCGACGACCTGATCGAGGGCGTCGGCTTCCGCGATCAGCCGGTCGCCGTCCCACAACTGGATGTGAGCGTCCGTGACACGCTCTTCGAGGTCGGTCTCCAGTGGCGCCGGTGCCCGCAGCCACACGTCTGCCCCGGGGCCCGGCAGGCGCACCGCCAGCGATCCGGCCACGTACCCGCCCTGTCCGGAGTCCGGCGGTCCGTTGAGGTGCCGCGCGATCCTCATGCCAGCACCTGCTGCAACCGCTGGTGCAGCTTCGCCTCGGCGTCGCGGCTGACCGGGACGACCACGACGGCGTTGAGGCCCGGGGCGGCGGCCGCGGCCGCGATCGCGCCGACGAGGTCCTCCGCGTCATGGACAGTCACGCCGTGCGCTGCCAGCAGGGCGCGCACGTCGACCCCGACGGGGGTCCCGAACACCCTTTCGTACACGTCCGACAGCGAGTCGTCGGCCTGCTCGAGCGAGCCGAAGATGCCGCCGCCGTTGTTGTCGATGACGACCAGACACAGGTCCGGCAGTGGTTCGTCAGGGCCGATGATCAGTCCGTTCTGGTCATGCAGGAGGCCAGATCCCCGAGCATGGCGATGGCCGCACCGCCCCCGTTGCCCTGATGCGCCAGGGCTGCGCCGATCGCGGTCGACACCAAGCCGTCGATACCGTTCGTGCCCCGATTGGCCAGCACCCGGGGCTGGTCTGAACGCACCCCGGCGACCGCCTCCAGGTCGCGGATCGACCGCGAGGAGGCCACGAACACCAGATCGTCGGCGCCGGCCGCGGTCCACAACGCCTGCGCGGCATGCAGTCCCGTGGCCTGTTCACTGGCGCCCAGCACCTTCTCGATCTCGCGCTGGGCCGCGGCATCGGCTATGAGCCAGCTGTCCAGCCACTCGCTGGACTCGGGCACCTGCGCCTGTGCCGGCGGCCCCGGCACGGAGGCGAGGACCGCAGCCGCAGTACGGGTGGGGTCCGGCCAGTCGGTCGTACGCTGGGGCTCGGCGTGGATGTGCAGCCCGGCGCCGCGGATCATCGCCATGATCCCGCGGCTCAGCCCGACCTTCCCGACGGTGACGACCAAGTCCGGCATGTGCGTCTCCCGGAAGGCCGGGACGGCGGTGAGCAGACTGGCGTGGGCCAGCGCGTTGGATCCGGCACGGGCCTGCCCGGTCGGCTCGCTGTGCAGCGGCCAGGCGCACGACTCGGCCAGTTCCACCGCCGCGGCGGCGTCCTCGGGGTCGTCGATGTCACCGACCACGACGAGCCCCTTGCGCGGAAGGTCCCCGGCCACGAGGTCCTCGAGCACCTCGTCGATGGGTTCCTGCACGCTGAGCATCAGGCGGCGGTCGACGGTCCACGTGCGCACGACCTGCAACTCGTCGCCGTCCTCGTCGACCACGGTGTCCCCGTCATGCCCGGTCAGCGGTTCGGTCCACTGCTCGTCATCGTCGGGGATGAGGGGCTCGCGCAGGGCCAGGTTCAGGTGGACCGGGCCGCGCTGCCACGGATGGGTGGCGATGGCGCAGGCCCGCGAGACCGTACTGCGCCAGTAGGGCCACGCGGCCGCGGCCGTGGGAGGGTGCCTCGATGTCCACGCTCCAGCGCACGACGCCGTCGAAACTCCGGACCTGGTCGATGGTCTGATTGGCGCCGGTCTGGCGCAGTTCCGCCGGCCGGTCGGCGGTGAGCACCACCAGCGGCAGGGCGCTGAACCACGCCTCCTCGATGGCCGGGCGAAGGTTGGCCACCGCCGTGCCGGACGTAGTGATCACGGGCACCGGGAAGCCGCCGCGCTTGGCCAGCCCCAGAGCCAGGAAACCGGCGCTGCGTTCGTCGATGCGCACATGCAGGGTGAGGTCGCCGCGCTCGTGGGCGCGGGCCGCCTCTATGGCCAGGGGGGCGCTACGCGAACCGGGTGCCAGGACGACGTCGTTGACTCCGGAACGCACGAGCTCGTCGATGATCACGCGCGCGGCGGCAGTGGACGGATTCACGACCTCAACTGTGTCATGGCCGGTGCCGGCTCAGACCTCGAGCCGGGTGCTGGCCGCCCGGACGCGGGTGCGCCAGAACTCCCGGTCGGTCTCTGCCGCGGGCAGCCCGGGGTCCGGGTGCGGATAGTCGGCCGGGCCCATGATGCCCGCCCGCGGGAGCAGCGGATCGCCGGTGTCCTGCGCGTAAAGCGCTCCGGTGCCCAGACCACACGCCAACGGCGGTTCCGGCAGCGCGCACGCCGCGGCCAGCCCGGCAGCCAGCCCCAGCGACGAGTCCAGCGCGCTGCTGATGACCACGGGCAGGCCGACCCTTTGCGCAGCCGCCAGCGTCGCCCGGACGCCACCGAGCGGTGCGACCTTCAGGATCGCGACGTCCGCCACGCCGGCGACCTCGTCGAACCGCCGGTCGATGCGCAGCACCTCGTCGGCGGCGAGGGGCACATCGACCAGGTCTCGCAGCCGGCGCATCTGCTCGAGCGTGCGGACCGGCTGTTCGGCGTACTCCAGGTCGAAGGTTGCGAGTTCGGACAGCGCGCGGGCGGCCTCGGCGACCGACCAGGCGCCGTTGCCGTCCACGCGCAGGGCGGCGGCGGGCGCAGCGGCGCGCACTGCTGCCACCCGGGCGGTTCCCCCCGGGTCACCCACCTTGATCTTGATGGTGCGGCACCCGGACGCCACGGCCATCGCGGCCGCCTGCGCGGGGGCGACCGCCGGGATGATCGCGTTGACCTCGACCCGCTGGCGCACCGGCGCCGGCCACCGGCCATCCGCCTGTTCCAGGGCGCAGGCCAACCACCGCGCATCGGCGGCAGGGTCGTAGTCGTCGAACGGCGCGAACTCCCCCCAGCCCTTGCTGCCCTCGATGAGACAGCCGCGCCGTTCGGTGAGACCCCGGAAGGGTACCCGCAACCGCAGCCGGTAGGGCCACAGCCGGCGGTCGGTCACGGGCGCTTCGGGAACTTGTCGAAGGCCGGTCGCCGGCCCTCCTTGTAGGCGTCGCGGCCCTCCTGGGCCTCCTCGGTCATGTAGAACAGCAGCGTCGCGTCGCCGGCCAACTGCTGCACACCGGCCAGACCGTCGTCCGCGGCGTTGTGCGAGGCCTTCAGCATGCGCAGGGCCAATGGTGACAGGTCGAGCATCTCGCGGGCCCAGGCCACGGTCTCCTGCTCCAGATCGGCCAGTGGCACCACAGAGTTCACCAGTCCCCAGTCGTAGGCCTGCTCGGCGCCGTACTGCCGGCACAGGTACCAGACCTCGCGTGAGCGCTTCTGCCCGATGTGGCGGGCCAGCAGGCCGCTGCCGTAGCCGCCGTCGAAGGAGCCGACCTTCGGCCCGGTCTGGCCGAAGCGGGCATTGTCGGCAGCGATGGTCAGGTCGCACACGATGTGCAGGACGTGTCCACCACCGACGGCGTAGCCGGCAACCATGGCGACGACGGGCTTGGGCAGCCGGCGGATCTGGATCTGCAGGTCGAGCACGTTGAGCCGGCCGATGCCCTTCTGGGCGACGTCGTCGTTACCGATGTACCCGTCGTTCCCGCGGATCTGCTGGTCACCGCCGGAGCAGAAGGCCCAGTCACCCTGGCCGGTGAGGATGATCACCCCGACGCTGTCGTCGTCGCGGGCCATGGTGAACGCCCGCTCGAGTTCGAACAGCGTCTGGGGGCGGAAGGCGTTGCGCTTGTGCGGGCGGTCGATCGTGATCTTCGCGATGCCGTCGGCGGTCTCGTAGCGGATGTCCCCGAAGTCCCCGTGGGCCGTCCACTGCGCGCCCGGCTCGATGCTGGAGTGGGCCGGATCGGTGAAGGCGGGGCTGTCCTCGGCGACCACCGGAGGCAGCACGTAACGTGTGCGACTGTCCATGCCGACAAGGCTACGGCCACGGCGAAGGGGTGCCGTCGCGCGCCCGGGCCACAATGGACGGGTGCAGCGGCTCTCCTACGATCAGCCCCCCGCCGAGGTCGCCCACGGCATCCGCCGACTGCTGGCCGACCGGGTGCCCTTCGCCATGCCGGGGACACCCACCACCGCCAGTGCCGACGTGGTGCTGCGGACCTCCGGCAGCACCACGGCCGCCAAAGCCGTGGGCCACACGTTCGAGGCCGTTTCCTGGGCCGCGAGCAGTTCGCGCGCGGTGCTGGGTGATGACAACTGGCGCTGGTTGCTGTTGCTCTCCCCGTTCGCCACCGGCGGCTTCATGACGCTGGCCCGCAGCCGGCCGGAGCCGCTGGTCTGGCCGGGACTGGGTGGACCCTTCGACGCCGCGGCCTTCACGCAGTGGTACCCCGGCGGGGCCAGCGCCACGGCAGTGGTCAGCACCCACCTGGCCCGCCTGCTCGCGGTGCCCGCCGGGGTGCGCTTCCTGGCAAGCCTCGAGGTGGTGCTCGTGGGGGGCGGGCCACTGCCCGCAGCCCTGCGCGAGCGCTGCGCTCAACACGGTATCCACGTAGTGGCCACGTACGGCGCCACCGAGACGCTCGGCGGATGTGTCTACGACGGCAGGCCCTGGCCGGGCGTCGAGGTGAGGCTGGTCGACGGCCAGATCCACCTCGACGGCCCCAATCTGTCCCCCGGGTACGTCCCCGGACCGGCCATCCCCCGTCCATGGCCCACCGGCGACCTCGGACGGTGGCGCGACGGCCGCCTGCAGGTCCTCGGTCGCGCCGACGACCAGGTCCCCGTCAAGGGCGTCAACCGGCGGCTGCGCGACGTCGAGGCCGAGGCCATGACACGCCCGGGCGTGCTGGAGGCGGTGGCAGTCGCGGTTCCCGATCCCGCCGATGGCTACCGTGTGGAGGTCTTCGTCGAGGACGCCGGGCATCGGCTGCCGCGACTGGAGAACGGTAAACCGGACCGGCAGGAACTTCGCAGGAGGGCCAGTGGCCAGCGTCGCTGAGTGGATCGAAGGTGCACGGCCGCGCACACTGCCGGCGGCGATCGCACCTGTGGTCGCCGGGGCCGGCGTGACCGGCTTCACCGGGACGACGCTGAGCACCGCGGCGGTGTGGCGCAACGGGCTGCTGGCGCTGGTCGTCGCCCTGGCGCTGCAGATCGGTGTCAACTACTTCAACGACTACAGCGACGGCGTGCGCGGCACCGACGAGGTACGGGTCGGCCCGGTGCGGCTGGTCGGCCAAGGCCTGGCCGCACCGGAGCAGGTGAAACGCGCCGCGCTGCTGAGCCTCGGAGTGGCCGGCGCCGCCGGGTTCCTGTTGGTCCTGCTGAGCCAGCAGTGGATCCTGCTGCCGGTCGGTGCGGCGGCGATACTCTCCGCCTACGCCTACACCGGCGGCGCGAGACCGTACGGCTACCTCGGGCTCGGTGAGCTGTTCGTGTTCGTCTTCTTCGGTCCGGTCGCGGTGTGCGGGACGACTCTGGTCACCGGCGGGGGGCTGTGGCCGGTGTCGGTGATCACGTCGGTGGCCATCGGCCTGCTGACCGTCGGCATCCTGGTGGCCAACAACCTGCGCGACCTCCACCTCGACGAGGACGCAGGAAAACACACGCTGGCGGTGCGGCTCGGTGACACCGGAACGCGGCGGCTCTTCGCCACGTGCAACATCGTGGCCTTCGTGCTGGTGGCCTGGCTGGCGCTGCTGAGCACCCCATGGGTGCTGATCGGGATGGCCGGAGCGGTGCCCGCGGTCAAAGCCTCACAGGACGTCCTCGAGCACGCCTACGGGCGCGGGCTCATCCCCGTGCTACAGGCGCAGTCACTTGCCCTGCTGCTGGCGGGGCTCGGCGTCGGACTCGGCTTGCTGCTCTGAGTCCTCCTCGGCGGTGGTCTGCGCGACGTCGTCCTCGGCGGCCGCAGCGGCGTCGATGCGGTCGTTCACCTTGCCCACGACCCGGCCGAAGCCCTGGCTCATCGAGGACCGCGGACGGTCCAGCCAGACCAGGCTCAACGCGCCGCTGACCAGGAACGCGAGCACCAGCAGCAGTAGTCCACGCGCCCCTGTGAGGTAGAGCAGGCCGCCCACGGCCAGCAGGAGCAGCAGGCGCAGACCCGTGTACACGAAGAAGGCTCGACCAGCAGTCACCCCTCCAGCGTAGACACGCCCTGAGGCGCGCCCATCAGCGACGTTGCGCATGTCACGTCGCTGGGCCACAGGTGCCTGCACGGACCCCGCCGGGGCGCCCTGAGCCGACAGGCTGCTGACGGCGCTCCGCGGGCGTACCATCGGAGCATGCTCAAGGTGGTCATGGCGATCGTGGCTGTCGGGCTTGTGATCTTCGCCCTCATCGACCTGGCACAGGTGAAGTCATCCGACGTGCGCGGAGGCAGCCGGTTCTTGTGGCTGGTGGCGATCATCCTGCTGCCGGCGGTGGGTGCGGTGCTCTGGCTGTTCCTCGGCCGCGCCCGCGACGACGAACCCCGGCACTTCGGCCCCGACGACGATCCCGACTTCCTGCGGGGGATCCAGCCCTGACTCAGCCGACGCCGGCGTAGGAGTGCAGGCCGGAGGCGAAGAAGTTCACGCCGAAGTAGTTGACCAGGAACGCGGCGAACCCGATCAGCCCGACGACGGCGGCCTTGCGGCCCTTCCAGCCGGCCGTCGAGCGGGCGTGCAGGTAACCGGCGTAGACGACCCAGGTGATGAACGCCCAGGTCTCCTTGGGGTCCCAGCCCCAGTAGCGGCCCCAGGCGTTCTCCGCCCAGATGGCTCCCGCGATCACCGCGAAGGTCCACACCGGGAAGACGAACGCGATGGTGCGGTAGGCCAGCGCATCGAGACGCTCGGCGGTCGGCAGCCGGCTGGCGACACCCCGCCCGGCCGTGCCTTTGTCCTCCGCCCGTTGCCGGATCAGGTACGCCACGATGAGCCCCGCGCTGAGGGTGAAGGCACCTCCGGAGATGGCCGCGGCGCTGACGTGGATGACCAGCCACCACGACTTCAGCGCCGGGACGAGTTGCGCGGACTCGGTGTACAGCAGTGTCACCGCGATGCCCAGGGTGAGCAGGACCGCGCCGACCACCCACACCCCGAGCCAGCGCAGGTCGGTACGGGAAGCCGCCACGAGGTAGACCAGGGCGACCGCTATCGCAGCACCGAGGGAGAACTCGTACATGTTCCCCAGCGGGAACCGCTCGGCCGCCAGACCGCGGAAGACGAACCCGGCGATCAGCAGGACCGTGGCCAACCAGGTCAGCGACAGGGCGATGTTGCCGGACCTACGTCCCGGCTCGGCCGCCTCGACAGGTCCGGTGGGCTCAGCGGGGGCACCGTCCGGGCCGACCAGCACCTTCTGCTTGGCGGCCAGGGGCACCCGGCGGGCGGCCAGCGACGCGGCGAACGCGAAGAGGGCCAGCGTGTACACCAGCATCGATGCGTAGACGGCGGCGTTGCTCAGTTGGGCCATGTCACTCCTTCTCGAGCTGCCTGTTCACCACGGCACTGATCTCGCGGACGTCGTCGTGGACACGCCCACCACCGGACCTGCTCAGCCCGGCAACTTCGGCCACTGTATCCCGCGAGCCCGACCGGCGGACCCACACCCGGCGGCGTTGCAGCAGCAGCGACATGCTGACCCCCAGGATCACCAGCACGGAGGCGATCAGGGCCAGCCAGCGGCCGGGGTCGTGCGCCAGGGACAGGTTGGCGAAGTCCCGGAAGCCGGTGAACTGCACCTGGGTGCCGTCGGGCAGTTCCCACGTCTGACCGGGTCGCAGCGCCTTGGTGCCGATACGCTCCAGACCGCTGGTGTCCAGGCGGTACACGCTGCCGCCGGTGGGGACGTCGCCGGTGAAGGCGCCGAGGAACAACTGCGGGTCTCGGGCGGCGGGGAACGTGGAGACTGGCCCGAGGACCGGGTCGATGGTCGCGGTCGGCAGGAACAGGCCGGTCAGCGCGAACCCCGGGTCCTCGTCCGGCAGTTTCACCACCCCCGCCGAGGTCTGGTTGCCGTCCCGCGGCAGGAAGACCACTGCGTCGTCGAACACCACCGTGCCATCCGGACGGGTGATCTTGATCTCCGGGGCGTAGCCGTGGCCGGTGAGGAACACCTTGACCCCGGGCAGCACCAGCGGGGAGTTCACGCTGAACTCCTGCTGCAGCTCGGGGGCGCCGGGGCGCTGGCTGACCAGCGCCTTGGCCTCGAATTGCCGGGGCGCGCCGCGCTGCTGCCCGCTCTCCTGGAACGTCGCGGTGAAGTCCTCCAGGATGACCGAGAATGGTGCGATCCGGTCGGGGTCCACGAGCCGGCCGCTGCGGAAGGAGTCGAACTGCGTCAGCGACCCGGTGAACCCGCGGCCCTCCACCACGATCACTCTGGCCGACCAGCCGAACATCCCACCGACGGCCACCGCCAGCAGCAGGAAGATGAAGCACAGGTGGAACAGCAGGTTGCCCACCTCGTGCAGGTAGCCCTTCTCCGCGGCGAGCGCATCGGCGTCGCGGCGCACCCGCCACCGGTGTTCGCGCAGGAACTGCTCGGCGACGTCGAGGGCGTCCTGCCCGGCTGGCACCCGCGCGTAAGCGGGCATCCGGGACAGCCGCGACGGCGCCGGGGGCGGCGGCTTGCGCACCGAGGCGATGAACTCCGTGGTGCGCGGCACGATGCAGCCGATCAGAGAGATGCACAGCAAGAGGTAGATCGCGGCGAACCAGGGAGCTGCGAACACGTCGAACATGCCGAGCCGGTCCAGCCACTGACCGGAGACGGGGTTGGCCGCGATCCAGTCCTCGACCTTGGCCGCGTCGGTGCCGCGCTGCGGGAAGACCGACCCGGGGATGCTGGCCAGCGCCAGCAGCAGCAGCAGGATGAGCGCCGTGCGCATGCTGGTCAGCGACCGCCAGCCCCAGCGCAGCCAGCCGCGCAGGCCCAGGCGGGGCCCACCGCTACGCGTGCGTTCAGCGGTCACGGTCACAGCGTCACCTGGAAACTTCCGGCCCACACCCGCAGCCACACCGAGATCTCGTTCCACAGCCCGGTGACCAGCAGCAGGCCGATCACGATGAGCGTCGCGCCCCCGAAGCGCAGCACCCACACCGAATGGGTGCGCAGCCAGAGCACCGTCCCGGCCATCCTCCGGAAGGCCAGGGCGATCACCAGGAACGGCAGCCCCAGGCCGATGCAATAGGCCAAGGAGAGCAGCGCCCCGCGCAACGCGGACCCCTCGAGAAGACCAGCGCCTGCACCGCGGCCAGCGTCGGACCGATGCACGGCGTCCAGCCCAGCCCGAACAGCACGCCGAGCACGGGTGCGGTCCACATCCCGAGGTTCGGGGACACATGCCAGCGCACGTCTCGCTGCAGCCACGGCATCGCGCCCATGAACGCCACGCCCAGGATGATGATCACGACCCCCAGCACCCGCTGGATCGGATCCTGGTACTGCAGCAGCACCTCCCCGGCGTAGCCGAGCAGCGCGCCATAGGAGATGAAGACCACCGAGAAGCCCAGGATGAACAACCCCACCCCGGTGAGGATCTTCGTGTGCTTGGGTTCGGCCGGGGCCTCCAGTTCGGCGCCGGTCATGCCAGTGACCACACCGACGTAGCCGGGCACCAGCGGCAGCACACAGGGACTGGCGAACGACACGAAGCCGGCCAGCAGCGCCAAGGGGATCGCCAGGAGCAGCGAACCGCCGGTGACCGTCTCGGCGACGCTCACGACGTGCCACCGGGGGTGGCGGATTCAGCCGTGAGGTCCTGCAGCGCGGCATCGAGCGCACCGGCCTGCACCGCCCCCAGGAACCGTCCGGCGACGCGACCTTCACTGTCGATCAGCAGCGTGGACGGGATCGCCTGCGGTGGCAGGCTGTCGGAGAACTGCAGGACGAGCTGGCCGTTCGGATCGGGCAGGTTGGGGTAGGTGATCCCGAACTTCTCCACGAACGCCCGGGCGGGGGCGTCGGAGTCGCGGGTGTCAAGGCCCAGGAAGTTCACATCCGGGTGCTTCTGCGCCACTGCCACCAACTCGGGCGCCTCCGCGCGGCACGGGGCGCACCACGAGGCCCACACGTTGATGACGCCCGGCTGCCCCTTCCACGTGGCGGTGTCCACCGGGTCGCCGTTGAGGTCGGTCCCGGTGAGCACCGGCGCGGGCTGGCGCTGCTCGACCGGCAGGATCACCGACGAGCCGTCGCCGGCGACGAACCCCTGGGTCTGACCCACTTCACCGGTCTCCTGCGAGCAGCCGGCCGCAACGCCCAGCACCAGCAGCACACCGAGGAGCACAGACCGCGTACGCACTTAGGCCCCGACCCCCTTGGTCGATATCGGATAGAGCGACGCCGCCGGTTCGGTGTACACGATCGACACCAGCCGGTCGTCCTCGAACGTCAGGGACGTGACCGAGGCGAGGTTGCACTGGCGCTTGCGGGGGTCGTGCAGGAACGACCTGCCCTCGGCATCGAGCCGGGCGATCCACACGGGCAACTGGTGGCTCACCATGACGACTTCGCGCCCGGGTACGGCGCGCCGGGCTGAGGTCACCGCTGAACGCATGCGTGCGGCGACGTCCTTGTACGGCTCCCCCCACGACGGTCGGAAGGGGTTGTAGAGGTGGCGCCACGCCCGTGGTTGGCGCAGCACGCCGTCGCCCACGGACACTCGCTGCCCCTCGAAGACGTTGTCCGCCTCGATGATGCGCTCATCGAGGATCGGGGTCACACCGAATTGCTCGCCCAGGGGCGCGGCGGTCTCCTGGGCCCGGTCCAGCGGCGAGGACCACACCTGCGCCACGTCCCGGGTGGCCAGCGCCTGGGCTGCGAGGTCGGCCATCTGCCGTCCGAGGTCGGAGAGGTGGAAGTCCGGGAGCCGCCCGTAGAGGATCTTGCCGGGGTTGTGCACCTCGCCGTGGCGCAGCAGGTGAACGGTGGTGCGCTGGCTCATGGGCTCTCCTCCTGCACGCGGGCCGCCGCTTCCGCCGCGGCCGGCAGCGCCCCGCGGACCTGTTCCAGTGCGGCCTCGTCGTGGGCACTGCTGACGAACCAGGCCTCGAACGCCGACGGCGGCAGGCTCACCCCGCCGTCCAACATGGTCGCGTGGAAGGCCGCGAACGCCGCGGTGTGCTGATCTTGGGCCTGTTCGTAGTCGGCCACCGGGTCCTCCCGGAAGAACACGCTGAACAGGTTGCCGGCCCGCTGGATGCGGTGCGTCACCCCGGCGTTGGCCAACGCCTCGCCGGTCATGGCGACCACGGCGTCGGCGGCCGCATCCACCGCCGCGTAGTCGGCGTTGCGCAGCATGGCCAGGCCAGCCGCCGTGGCCACGGGATTGCCCGACAGGGTTCCAGCCTGGTACACGGGGCCTTGCGGGGCGAGCATCTGCATGACGTCGGCACGGCCGCCGAAGGCCGCCACCGGCAGCCCCCCGCCGATCACCTTGCCGTAGGTGAACAGGTCCGCGGGCACGCCTTCCAGCCCGTACCACCCACTCGGCGAGACCCGGAAGCCGGTCATGACCTCGTCGCTGATCAGCAGTGCCCCGTCGCTGGCGCACAGGTCGGACAGGCCTTGCGTGAAGCCGGGTCCCGGGGGCACCACCCCCATGTTCGCCGGCACAGCCTCGGTGATGACGGCGGCGACGTCGTGCTGGCGTAGCGCAGCCTCGACTGCTTCGAGGTCGTTGTAGGGCAGGACGACGGTGGTTGCGGTCTGGCCCTTGGTCACCCCGGCGCTGTCGGGCAGGCCGAGAGTGGCCACGCCGCTGCCCGCCGAGGCCAGCAGGGAGTCGGAATGCCCGTGGTAGCAGCCGGCGAACTTGATGATCACATCACGGCCGGTGAAGCCCCTCGCTACGCGGATCGCGCTCATGGTGGCCTCGGTCCCCGAGCTGACCAACCGCACCTGCTCGACGGGGTCCACGCGCTGCACGATGAGTTCGGCGAGTTCGACCTCGTTGGGGTGCGGCGCCCCGAATCCCAGACCGCTGGCCGCGGCCGCCTGGACCGCCTGGACCACCGCCGGGTGTGCATGACCCAGCAACGCCGGGCCCCACTGCCCGACCAGATCCACGTAGGTGTTGCCGTCCACGTCGGTGACGTACGGACCCTGGCCGCTGACGAAGAAGACGGGATGGCCGCCCACCGCACGGAACGCGCGGACCGGGGAATTCACTCCGCCGGGGGTGACTTGCTGGGCGCGCTCGAGCCACCGCTGCGACGTGCTGCGCTGCATGGATCGATACTCGCACGGGACGCGATTTGCGGCGGCCAGTGGGTTCGGGGGTCCCGGGCAGTGCCGGCGCCCGCCGGCTGACCCCCGGGCCGCGCGCTCCCGGGCCGCGCGCTCCAGCACAAGGCGGGAGAGTTACCTCAACCCGGGAGCGAAACTGCGCGGTTGGATCGCTCCCCGCTGACCGAACCTCTCCCGCCCTGGGCCCTACCAGCCCGGCGGAGCCGCCGACCGGATCCGGCGGGTCAGCGGAACGCCGCGTGCGTAGCGAATCCGCCGGTCCAACTCGTTCACGTCGAACAACTGCTCCCAGATGACCCGCAGCAGCCGGTACCCGATCGCCTCGATCCGCCCCTGCCGGCGCTTCTCCTGCCTGACGACCGCGGCCACCTCATCCTCGGTCTCATTGCGGTCGTACTTGATGAGGCCGTCGAACTCCAGCCCGACCAGGGTGCCGTCCAGCAGCAGGTCGATGCGGTGCCGGTGCCCGTCGGCGTTGACCCGATGCTGGCTCGTCACCGCGTACCCCAGGTCCTTGACGATCATGCGCATCCAGGTCTCGCCGGCGGATTCGGACGCAGGGTCGGCGTTGGCGATGATCCAGCGCACGCGCCCCACGCCTTTGGCCTTGCCCAGACTCGCGGCGGCCTGCACCAAGTCCTCGTGGGTGCACATCCGCAGGTGCAGCGCGGCATCCGCCACCATGAGCGCGTCCCGGCGCGGCAGCAGTCGGGCGCAATCGACCACCGTCCAGGCGACCGACGTGACCTGGAGCCCGTGGTGTTCGATCAGCGCCGGCCGGCCACCGTTGACGACCTTCACACCGCGGCCGTACCCGCCACGGGTGATCCCCCGCACGTGCACCTGGCCGGGAGGCTCGCCGACCAGTGGCAGGCCCCAGTGGCGCGCGGCCGCCGGACCGGCCAGGGCAGCGCCGGGTTTCAGCAGTCGAAGCGTCGCCGCGCACTTCAGGTCGAACAGGTGCCAGTCGTCCTCGACCTCTGCGGCGTAGACGCCGTGGCGCACTTTGCTGGTTGTCTTACGAACGCGGCGCAGCTCCGGCTCGGAAGCGCCCTGGCTGAGGAGGTCGCGGGTGAAGATCACCCGTCAAGATTGGCCACATGCGGCGCTCCACACGAGGGGGCCTGTGGATAGGACCGCCGGCTGTGGACGAGGGCCTGCCAGTCGAAGCCGGGAGAGAACCCGACATCGGGGAGTGATTCTGCTCGGTTGGATCGCTCCCGGTCATCCGTTCGACTAACGCCTTGCCCTGGAGAGCACACCTCAGGCGGGGTCCTCCGGTGGCGCGGCCGGCCGACGGCTCAACAACCAGCCGCCCAGCACCGAGCCGACCAGCCACCACCCCAGCGCTAGCGAGGTGGAGATGAAAGCCAGGGGGATGGACGTGAGGAACACCACCAGCGGAGACAGGGACCCGAGTATCGCCTGCCGGGCGAACGGCCGGCTCGGCGCGGCGAGGAAGAGGTTGCCGCGCAGAGCCACAAGGATCAGCACCACCTCCATACCGCTGACCGCGCTGGCGTACACCGCGAACAGGGACACGGCCAGTGGGTTGCCCCAGTACTCGCCGAGCATCTGCGCGGGGACGGGCAGCAGAGCGATGAGGGCCAGATACACGATGGTCGCCAGGACGTAGCGGTCGTTCATCCCGCGCAGGGTCATCACGAAGCGGTGGTTGGCGCGCCAGTAGATGGCCACCCAGATGAACGCCACGAGGAAGCCGATCAGCGCGGCGCCTTTGTCGAGCACCGCATCCCACAGTCCCGCCACCGAGTTCGTGTCGCCGGTCAGGTCGGGCATCCCGATCTCGACGGCCGCCAGGGTCAGCGCAATGGCGAAAACAGCGTCTGAGAAGAACACGACGCGGTCGAACGCCACGCCATCACCGCGCGGGAAGAACGTCCGGGTCCACGCCGAGGCCATGCCCGCACCCTAGTGGGCTGCGATCGCGGAAGGGGCCGGACCGACCGGCCCGACCCCTTCGCGCTCAGACGTACTGCTCGCCGTTCTCCGCACGTGCCACCAGCGACGCCGGGGGCTCGAAGCGCTCCCCGTGCTTAGCGGCGAGTTCCTGCGCCCGGGCCACGAACTCGGCCAGGCCGTAGCCGTTGATGTACTGGAGCACACCACCGGTCCACGGGGGGAACCCGATGCCGAAGATCGACCCGATGTTGGCGTCCGGGACGCTGCGCAGCACACCCTCGTCGAGGCACCGCACCGAGTCGATGGCCTCCACGAACAGCATCCGTTCCTGCAGTTCGGTCAGGTCGACGCTGGAAGGGTCAAGGTCCATGCCCCACTGCACCACCAGGCCGCTCCACAGCCCGACCCGTTTGCCGTCGGCGTAGTCGTAGAAGCCCGCCCCGGCGGCCCGGCCACCACGGTCGAACTCCTGGACCATCTTGTCGATCACCGGGAAGGACGGGTGCTCCTGGAACTCCCAGCCCTCTGCGGCCGCCGCCTCGCGAGAGGCCTCCCGGATCCGGCGGCCCAGGGTCAGGCTCACCTCGTCGAACAGTGCCAGCGGCCCGGTCGGGTACCCGGCCTGCAGCGCTGCCTGCTCGATGGTGGCCGCTGGGATCCCCTCACCGAGCATCGCGGCCGCCTCACCCATGAACGTGCCGATGACCCGGCTGGTGAAGAACCCGCGGCTGTCGTTGACCACGATCGGGGTCTTCTTGATCTGCAGCGCGACATCCACGGCCTTGGCGATCGCGGCGTCCGAGGTCTGCTCCCCCACCACGATCTCGAGCAGCGGCATCTTGTCCACCGGCGAGAAGAAGTGCATGCCGATGAAGTCCGCGGGACGGCTGATCCCCTCAGCGAGCCCGGTGACCGGCAGGGTCGAAGTGTTCGAAGCCAGCAGTGACCCCTCCGCCATGAACGGCTCGATCTCGGCGTAGACCTTGTGCTTCAGCGACGGGTCCTCGAACACCGCTTCGATGAGCAGGTCGGCACCCTTGGCGTCGGCGGGGTTGTCGGTCGCGGTGATCCGGGCGAGCACCTCGTCGGCGGCCTCCTGGGTCATCCGGCCGCGGCTGACGGCCTTGGCCAGCAACTTCTCGCTGTAGGCCTTGCCCTTCTGCGCGGACTCCGCCGAGACGTCCTTGAGGATGACCTCCATGCCCGAACGGGCGCAGACGTACGCGATCCCGGCACCCATCATCCCGGCACCGAGGATCACGATCTTCTGTGCGCGGTAGGTGTCGTGGCCCGCAGGCCGGCTGCCGCCCTTCATGATTCCCTGCAGGTCGAAGAAGAACGCCTTGATCATGTTCTTGCTGACCTGGCCGGTGGCCAGCTCCACGAAGTACTGCGTCTCGATGAGCAGGGCGTTGCCGATGTCCACCTGCGCGCCCTCCACGGCCGCCGCCATGATCGACCCCGGCCCGGGCATCGGCGCACCCTTGGTCTGCTTGCGCAGGTTCGCCGGGTAAGCCGGCAGCATCGCCGCGAACTTCGGGTTGGACGGCGTCCCACCGGGAATCTTGTAGCCCTTGACGTCCCACGGCTGCTGGGCGCCGGGGTTCGCCTTGATCCAGGCCTTGGCCGCGGGGATCAGGTCCGCCGGGTCGGTGACGAGTTCGTCGACCAGCCCCACCTCCAGAGCCGCCGCCGGCTTGCGCCGCTGGCCCTGCAGCAGGATCTCCATGAGCGCCTTCTGCAGGCCGAACATCCGCACCGTGCGGGCGACCCCGCCGCCGCCGGGCAGCAGGCCGAGGGTGACCTCGGGCAGCCCGATCTCGCTGCCTTTGACGTCCAGCGCCACGCGGTGGTGACACGAGAGCGCGATCTCGAGCCCGCCGCCGAGCGCCGCGCCGTTGATGGCCGCGACGACCGGCTTGCCCAGCGTCTCCAACTGCCGGGTCAGTGCCTTGAAGCCCTGCACTGTTCCGGTCAGCGCCTGCGCGTCGGCCGGGGTGGCCTTGCTCAGCAGCGTCAGGTCGCCACCGGCGAAGAAGGTCTTCTTGCCCGAGGTCAGCACGACACCGGTGATGTCGTCCTTCTCCGCGACGAGCCGCTGCACGGTCTGCGCGAACGAGGTCTGGAACGTCTCGTTCATGGTGTTGGCACCCTGGTCGGGGTCGTCCATCGTCAGAGTGACGATGCCGTCGGCGTCGGTCTCCCAAGCGATCATGTTCGTCATCTCTTCTCCCTCAGACCCGCTCGACGATCGTGGCCAGGCCCATGCCGCCACCGATGCACAACGTGACCAACCCGTACCGGCCGCCGGAGCGCTCCAACTCGTCGACGACGGTGCCCATGATCATGGCCCCAGTCGCCCCGAGCGGATGACCCATCGAGATCGCACCGCCGTTGATGTTGACCTTCTCCATCGGCAGGTCGAGGTCCTTGACCCACTTGAGCACGACGGCGGCGAACGCCTCGTTGAGCTCCCACACGTCGATGTCGTCCTTGGTCAGGCCGGCAAGGCGCAGGGCCTTCTCCGTGGCGGGGGTCGGCCCGGTCAGCATGATCGTGGGGTCGGCGCCGGAGACCGCGGTGGCGACGATGCGCGCCCGCGGGACCAGCCCGAAGTCCTTGCCGACCTGCTCGCTGCCGACCAGCACCAGCGCGGCACCGTCCACGATGCCCGAGGAGTTGCCCGGGGTGTGGACGTGGTTGATCTTCTCGACCCAGTGGTACTTCTGCAGCGCCACCGCATCGAACCCGCCCATCTCACCGATGCCGGCGAACGACGGTCTGAGCGCGGCCAGGGTGTCCATGGTGGTGTCGGGACGCATGTGCTCGTCGTGGTCGAGCAGCGTGACCCCGTTGCGGTCCTTGACCGGCACCACGGACTTGGCGAAGTTGCCGGCGCTCCACGCGGCGGCCGAGCGCTGCTGCGACAGCACGGCGTAGGCGTCGACGTCCTCGCGGGAGAAGCCCTCGATGGTGGCGATCAGGTCGGCGCTGATGCCCTGCGGCACGAAGTAGGTGTCGTAGGCGGTCTCGGGGTCCATCGCCCAGGCGCCGCCGTCGGAGCCCATCGGCACCCGGCTCAGGCACTCCACACCGCCGGCGATGATCAGCTGGTCCCAGCCGGCGCGCACCTTCTGCGCAGCGATGTTCACGGCCTCCAGCGCCGAGGCGCAGAATCGGTTGATCTGCGTGCCCGCCACCGTGTCGGGCAGACCGGCGAAGATCGCCGCGGTCTTCGCGATGTCCGCGCCCTGGTCGCCCACGGGGGTGACGCAGCCGAGCACGATGTCGTCGATGGCGTTGGTGTCGAGGTCGGGGTGTCGGACGCGCAATTCGTCGATCAGGCCGGTCACCAGGCTCACGGGCTTGACCCCGTGCAGGGACCCGTTGGCCTTGCCGCGCCCGCGCGGGGTGCGGATCGCCTCGTAGATGAACGCTTCGCTGGTCAAATGGGACCTCCTGGAATGGACCTGTCGCTCCGCGCTGGAGCGAGGTGCCGCCTATGTTACTGGCAGGTAATAAGGTCAGCCACCCCCTTGGCACACAAAACCGCGGGGACCCGGTGGAGTTCCGGATCCCCGCGGTTCTTGTGGGTGCGTCAGCTGGCCAGGGCCTCCTGCAACTTCTGGGTGCATTCCTGCACCTGCTCGGCCTTCGACGGGTCGTCGATGAGTTCCTGCGTCAACTCGGACGCGGTGTCCTGCAGCTCCTGCGCCTTCGCCTGCAGATCACTGGCGTTGCCCGAGGTCGGGTCCTCCAGCAGTTGCTTTGCCTCCACGGCGTATTCGTCGACCGCCTGACAGTACGCGTCGACAGCAGAGGTGGTTTCGGTGGAGCCTTCGGTGGCCTCCATGGTCTCCGGCGGGGCCTGTGTGGTCTGCGCCGGTGTGGCGGCGGCGGTGGTTTCGGTGGTCGTGGTGCTGTCGCTGCCGCCACAAGCAGCCAGTCCGCCGAACAGCAGCGGCGCAACGACAACAAGCCCGATGATCTTCTTCATGTGGTCCTCCCAGTCCGGTTGTGCGGACTCTACCGACAATGACCGCCCCGGCACCAGAACCGGCGCGGCTCAGCGGGGACGGCGCTGGTCGGTCCACTGCCTGCCGTCCCACCAGCGCATCTGGGAGGGATCCTCGGGATCCGGGTACCAGGAGCCCTGCGCCGTGGGTGCCTGCGTGACCACTGGGGCCGGGCCGGTGGCCATACCGGTGGCGCCGTAGTACGGGATGCCGGGCACCGGTTGCGGCTTCGAGCGGCCGGTGACGGCCCCCACGATCAACCAGATGAGCCCGATGACACCGACGATGCCTCCGAGTACTGCCAGTCCGACCCACCCGAACATGCCGCCGAGATCGTTGACGATGCCTCCGATGGCCTCGGCCAGCGACGGCCCCAGCACCAGGTTCGCGCCGGTGTCGTCGTCGGAGGCGATCGTGTAGGAGCCGGCCTCGGTAGCGGTGAAAGACACGATCCCGATGTAGGTCGTGGCGCCCAGAGTCAGCGTGGAGGTGGAGGTCCCGCAGGAGATGCACGTGGTGGTCACGTCCGAGCCGTCCGGACCGGTGACCGTGATCGAGTCCGGGTCCACCGTGAGGTTGCCCGGCTGGGAACCGGCGAAGCCGATGTTCTCGTACACCGTGTAGGTGCCTGGCTGCAGGTCCGAGGCATCCGAACCCGGGGCGGTGAACGGCGAACCGATCATGGTCGTCGACGTGATCGATCCCACGGTAGAACCCACGCTGTTGATCGCGAAGGCGAGGCCGACGCCGAACATCACGACGCCGGCGAGGATCAGCACGATGGGGACGACCTTGCGCATGGCAACAGCCTGCCATCGCAGGGGCTTCGAAGGACAGTCCCGCGGCCACGAGATTCTTCCGGACGACTGTGTTCCCCCCGTCCGCGCGACTACCCTCGGGCCTGTGAGCGACTTCGACGACTTCATTGACGGCTTCTATCCGTACCGCAAGCAGGGCGCCAATTACCGGTCGATCCCGGATGAGCCCCGCGACCGGACCGAGGTGCTCGAGGCGATCACCGCGATGGCCCGCAGCGAGGACGCCACCGGCGACGAGGGCAAGGTCTCCGGCAGCCTCTACAGCGGCGACCACGAGCATTACGCCTACCTCGGCGAGGTGTTCTCGCAGTTCTCCCACGCCAACGTCCTGCAGCGCGATATGTACCCGTCGGCCACGAAGTTCGAGGGCGAGATCGTGGCGATGGTGCTCGACCTGCTGCACGGCGACGCCAACGCGTGCGGCGTAGTGACCAGCGGGGGGTCCGAGAGTCTCATCACGGCCCTGTTCACCTACCGGGAGGCGGCTCGCGAGCGGGGAGTCACCAAACCCAACGTGGTCATACCGGTCACGGCTCACGTCGCACTCGACAAGGGCGCCTACTGGATGGACATCGAGGTGCGCCACGCGCCGCTCACGGACAAGTACACCGCCGACGTGGCTGCGATGGCCGAACTCATCGACGACCAGACGATCGCGCTGGTCGGTTCGGCCGGCGACTACGGCCACGGCCTCATCGACCCCATCGAGGACATCGCGGCTCTGGCGCAGGAGCACGGCATCGGCATGCACGTCGACGGCTGCCTCGGCGGTTGGCTGCTGCCGTGGGCGGAGAAGCTCGGCTACGACATCCCGGCGTGGGACTTCCGCGTGCCCGGCGTCACGAGCATCTCGGCCGACACCCACAAGTACGGTTACGCGCTCAAGGGGACGTCCACCCTGCTGTACCGGTCCAAGGACCTGCGCCGCCACCAGTACTTCACCTACCCCGATTGGCCGGGTGGCCTGTACCTGTCCCCCGGGCTCGCCGGGTCCCGGTCCGGCGGGCTGATCGCCGCGACCTGGGCGGGCATGGTCACGACGGGCCGCTCGGGCTACCTGCAGGCGGCGCAGGGCATCCTCGAGACCGCAGCCACGATCCGGGCGGGGGTCGAGGCGATCGACGGCCTGCAGGTGATCGGCGACCCGCTCTTCCTGATCGCCTTCATGTCCGACGACCCCGACATCGACGTCTACTTGGTCAACGACGCGCTGAAGAACGCCGGCTGGCGCATGAACGCGCTGCAGCTGCCCGCGGCCCTGCACTTCTGCGTGACCCGGCCGAACACCCGTCCCGGGATCGCGGAGGCCTTCCTGGCCGACCTGCGCGGGGCCGTGCAGTACGCGCGGGACAACGCCGGCACGCCGGCGGCCAGCGGCGCGATGTACGGCTTCGGCCACACTCCCCAGGCCAACCAGACCCTCAACACGCTCATGTCGGGGGTGCTCGACGCCATGCACGAGGTGGCACCTCAGTGAGCTGGGTCCTGGCCATCGACCTCGGCAACGGTGGCCCGAAGGTCGCCGCGGTGGACGTCAGCGGCCAGATCCTGGCGACGGCCTTCACCCCGGTCTCCGTGCACGTGGGCCGCGACGGCGCCGCCACCCAGGACGCGATCGAATGGGAGGTCGCCCTGCGCAGCGCCGTGGCCCGGGTCATCGGCGAAGTCGACCACGACGCACTGACCGCGATCGGCATCACCGGACAGTGGGGATCCACGGTGCCGGTGGGCCCGGACGACGCCCCGGCCGGGCCCGTCCTGCTGTGGCAGGACACCCGGTCGCGCGGCAACGTATCCCGGATCCTGGGCGGCCCGATCAGTGTCGCCGGATACGCGCCACACAAGGTGCTGCCGTGGCTGCGGATCACCGGTGGCGCGCCGAACCCCGCAGGGGCTGACCCCACTGGTCACGCGCTGTTGCTGCAGAACGAACTGTCCGACATCGGGCAGCGCTGCCGCGTCCTGCTGGAACCCGTGGACTACCTGGCCTTCCTGCTCACCGGCCGCGCGGTCGCCACACCGGTGTCGATGACCGCCTCCTGGCTCACCGACAACCACATCGGCAGCAAGCCCGAGTACGTCCCCGACCTCGTCCGGCGCTCCGGGCGCAAGCCGGAACTGTTGCCGCGGATGATCCCCACAGGATCGATCCAGGGCCCCCTGCTGACCGAACCGGCCGCACGACTCGGGCTCAAGCCGGGGGTTCCGGTGGCATGCGGGATCCCGGACATCCATGCCGCCATCGTGGGCAGTGGGGCGGTCGGCCCGTACGACACCCACATGGCGGTGTCCACCACGGCGTGGCTGTCCGCACCGGTGCCCTTCAAGCGCACCGACATCCTGCACTCGATCGCGACGCTGCCGGGCCTGACCCCGGACATGAACATCGTCGGGAACAACATCGAGACCGGCGGCGCTGCCCTGTCATGGCTGCGCGAGCAGATCATCGCGCCCAGCGACGGCCTGCTCGGGGGCGGCAGCGGCATCGGTGCCGCCGGCGCTGCGCCGGTGACCGAGCAGCCCACCTACACCGCTCTCACCGACCTCGCCGCCACCACACCGGCCGGCTGCGAGGGCCTCATCTTCACCCCCTGGCTGGCCGGGGAGCGCAGCCCCGTGGAGGACAAGCACCTGCGTGCCATGTTCCTCAACCTCTCCCTTCGCACCGACCGGGCCATGATGGTCCGGGCCGTCATGGAGGGCGTGGCGCTGAACATCAACTGGCTGTTCGGCTACTACGAGAAGTTCCTGAAACGCCGCGTTCCCAGCATCCGGATCATGGGCGGGGGTGCGCAGTCCGATCTATGGTGCTCGATCATCGCCTCGACCCTGGACCGCCGCATCGAGCAGGTCGCCGATCCGCTGAACGCCCAGCTTCGCGGTGTGGCGCTCTGGGCACTGGTGTGCAAGGGCGACCTGAGTCTCGACGAGGCCGCGGCCCGGATCCCGATCGCGCAGACGTTCCACCCGGATCCCGCCGACCGCGACGTCTACGCCCACCACATGCGCGAGTACAAGAAGCTCTACGGGACGGTCAAGGGCTTCTACCGCCGGATGAACGGCTGAGGCCCGGCAACGCCGTCCCGTCGGCAAGGCGTTGGCGCAACGGACGGTTCGCATCTCTCCCCTCTGCAGAAAGCGCGCACCCCCACCCCAGTCCACCCGAACCCGGGAACGAAACGGACACCCGGGAGCGAAAACGACCGGTTACATCACTCCCCGACACCCGCACCTCTCCCCACTGCAGAAAGCGCGCACCCCCACCCCAGTCCACCCGAACCCGGGAGCGAAACGGACACCCGGGGGAAACAGGTTACATCCCTCCCCGCCCCGCCCCCTCTGCAGAAAGGCGCACCCCAAGTCCACCGACCGGGAGCCAAAGCGACCGGTTACATCACTCCCCGACGCCCGCACCTCTCCCCGCTTTCCGTGTCCCTACCGCCTTCGGGGGCGGGCCTCAGCCGGCCCCGGCCTCGTCACACAGTTGGCGCAGCCGCTGCCTCAGTGCCAGCGCCGCCTGCGGCAGGTCACCATCCGCCAGATTGACCTCCGCGCGCTCCCGCAGACGCCGCGCCCCCACCGCATTGCCGCGCCGGGCGTGGGTCAGCGCCACCGCCAGTTGGGCCATCCCCTGCCACGCGGCCCGCTGCGGAGGCGACGCGGCTTTCCACGCGGCCTCCAGCACCTCGTGGGCCTGGAACGGCCGCCCCTCGTCCAGCAGTCGACTGGCCAGTTCCACGACGGCCGGCGGGGACGCGTCGATGTCCTCGGGCACCGGGTCGACGCCGGGCCGGCCGTGGGGCAATGGCCTGCCGAGAGCGTCGCGGGGCCGGGCGTTGCGAGCACGCCCGGCGGCATCCCGGTCACGCATCGGATTTGACCGTCAAGTAGGCCCGCCGCACGTCGACAGCCTGCTGCAGGGACGCGCCGATGTCGTCGGAGAACGAAGCCCGGTACACAGGGTCGCTGGACGCGTAGATCGTCGTGTAGAAGGCAGCGAAAGCGCCGAGGAACGTCGACACCCGGATCAGCGCCCGCGACAGCACATGGTCCTCGCCCACGGTCCAGAAGACATCCGCACTGCCGAGGTCGCCGAGCCATACCTGTTGTACCGGGGCGGTGATCGCCACCATGCCGAAGATGATGAAGAACAACCACACCAGCAGTCCGATCAGGGCCGCCTGGATCGCCTGCGTGGCCAGGGCGGCGATGAGCAGGTTCCGGCGCTGCGGGCGGTCCAATCGCGGGTCGCCGAAACTACTGACACCGGCCGCGGCGTGGGACAGGGGCGTCCCGGTGCACGCCTGGCGAACCTGCTCAGCGGGAGCATCCTGTTGCAGCGTCTCGATCTGGTCGTGCGTGCGCTCCATGGTGACCAGGACGCCGAACACCAGCAACAGGCCACTGCTGGCCCACAACAACAGTCCGTTCAGGCTCCCAGCCACCTGCCAGACCTCGGTATTGATGAAGAGCACGATCAGCACGATGAGCAGAAGCGGCAGTGCCTTCGTCGCGACCACATACAGGTCACTGGCGCTGCGCACCGTCTGCCGCACCGCCCAGGCGATCATGGCCAGCACGGCGAACCGCGTGAACAGGTAGATCACAGCGAGCAGCAAGGCCTGCACGAACAGAGCGCCCAGGACCGAACCCCAGCCGACCACCTGGCCGTCCACCTGCTGGCCGACGTCGACCAGCTCCGCCACCACTCCGGCGGCCAGGAAGCCCGCCAGGACCGGCCAGCCGACGCGGTCCGCCGGCGCGAACCAGTACCCCCGACGTGCTTTCGACCACCAGCCGGAGGCCACCAGCGCCAGCCCGGCCACCACCACGGCCACGACGGGCAGGACGGTTTCGCTGCGGGTCAGTGCGGAACCCAGTGCGGAGACCAGTTGCACGCTGGCCACAACGATCATGGCGGGCAGCGCCCGGGTCCAGATGTGCTCGCTGGAGTTGTAGCCGTCGACGAACTGCGGCAGCCCGTTGTGAGAGAACCAGGTCTCGGTCCGGCGGATGGCGTCCACGGATGAACGGTAGCGGCGCGGCCGCCGTCGGTGGGCGATTGCGGGCGCCTACAGTCGGATCGTGAAGACCTGGGCCGCCGCAATCTTCGACCTGCTGTGCGTCATCGCCTTCGTGGCGCTGGGCATCCGCTCCCACGGCGAAACGGACTCCCTGGTGCGCGTGGCCGCACCGTTCGTGGCTGCCCTGGCCATCGGATGGGTCATAGCCATCCCGCTGAAACCCGCCGCCTCGCTGCGCGCCGGATTCGTGATCTGGCTGGTGACCCTGGTCGGCGGGATGCTCCTGCGCCGGGTGGGCGGCGACGGTACCGCCTTCACGTTCATCCTGGTGGCCACCGGCTTCCTGGCGGTGACGATGCTGGGGTGGCGCGCGATCGCAGCCCTCGTCGAGCGCCGGCGCAGCCCGGTCAGCTGACCCGCGCGCTCAGCCGCACCGTCTCGCCGACCATGGGCACCCGGTCGGCCACGTACACCACGGGCTCGTCGGCGACCCGAGCGGTCACCAGGTGGTGCCCCTCCCGGAAGGTCCGGCCGATGACGACACCTGACCACGGTCCGTCCGGGTCCTCACGCAGTTGCTCGGGCCGGTACACCGCCTCACCGAGCACCGAGAGCCCCACCAGGCGCGCGACGTACACGTCGACCGGGTGGCTCCACAGTTCGGCAGGGGCGCCCACCTGCACGATCCGGCCCGCCCGCAGCACCGCCACCCGATCGGCGAGGGTGAAGGCCTCCTGGCGGTCGTGGGTGACCGCCAGGACGGTGATCCCGAGATCGCGCAGTACCTGCTGGACGTCGAGGACCAACTCCGCCTTGAGCACGGCGTCCAGTGCACCGAAGGGCTCATCGAGCAGCAACATCCGCGGGCCCGGCGCCAGTGCCCGCGCCAGGGCGACCCGCTGGGCCTGCCCCCCACTGAGGGTGTCGGCGGCGCGTGGGCCGAAGCCTGCCAGCCCGACCAGTTCCAGGACGTCGGCCACCCGATCGGGGTCGGCTGGGTGCAGTCCGAAACCGACGTTGCCGGCCACATCGAGGTGCGGGAACAGCAGGCTGTCCTGGAACATCATCCCGATCCCGCGCCGGTGGGTCGGGACCGCCGACAACGGCGTGCCGTCCAGATCGATCCTGCCGCTGGCGGGCACCAACCCCGCAACCGCACGCAGCAGCGTGGACTTCCCGCCCCCGCTGGGTCCGAGGATGCACACGATCTCACCGGCGGCCACCTCGAGGTCTATACCTGTGAGTACGGGATGGTCGTAGCTGACCTGCACATCTTGGAGCAGCAGCATCAGAACGCCACCGCCCGGCTGAAGCGCACTCGGTCCATCCCGATGACCACTGCCGCCGTGATGACCATGAGCATTGTGCTGGCCGCATAGGCCGCGGCCACGGTCAGCCCGCCCGGCCGGGCCAGCAGTCGGGCGACTGCCACCGGCAGCGTCGGGTCGGTGGGGGTGGCCAGGAACACGGTGGCACCGAACTCGCCGATCGTCACGGCGAAGGCGAAACCAGCGGCCACCGTCACGGCGGGCAGCAGCAACGGCACGGCCACGGATCGCACGGCTTGCCGGGGCGAACGACCGAGCACGGCGGCCGCCTCCAGGTAGCGGCGATCGAATCCTTCCAACGCCGGGGTGAGCACCCGAACGACGAACGGCATCGCGACCAGGGCCTGGGCCAGCACGATCAGGGCGCTGGTATTGCGCAGGTCGATCGGTGGCCGGCCGAATGCCAGCAGCATGCCCAGCCCCACGGTCACCGCGGACGTCCCCAGCGGCAGCAGCAGCAGCGCGTCGACGCCCCGCAGCCAGCCGCCCCGACCCCCGAGCGCCAGCCCCACGGCAGCCGCCGCCCCGACCGCAAGCGCCAGCACGGTGGCTGTGATGGACGTCCGCAACGACGCCAGCACCGCCCGCCAGGGGTCCACGGCATTCGACACGTCCGACGGCGAGAAGAGCAGGTGCCAGCCGGCGGTCGACCAGTCCCCACCCACCTGCAACGATCGTGCCGCGATCACCGCGAGGGGGACCATCACGACAAGCGCGGTGAACACGGCCACCCCCGAGACGATCACCCCCTCGCGCCAGCCCCGGGGACGCCGGGCCACATCCACGGACGTGGCGCGCCGGACCCGGCGGTCGCGGCCGACGACGAGCAACATCGCCACCACTGCCAGCAGTTGCAGCACAGACAGCGCCGCTGCCGCCGGAATGTCCAGCAGGTAGGCGGTCCTGCGGTAGATCTCGACCTCGAGAGTGCGCAGTTGGCCGTCTCCGAGCACCTGCACCACCCCGAAGGACGTGAAGCAGAACAGGAACACGATCACCGCACTGGCCCGCAGCGCGGGGGCCACCAAGGGCCATGTGACCCTGCGCCAGGCCTGCCATGGTGACGCCCCCAGGACCCGCGCCGCGCTGACCAGATCGGGGTCGAGGGTGGCCAGGGATGCGCCCAGTACCCGGATCACCACGGCAAGGTTGAGGAACAGGTGGGCGAGCACCAGGCCCCAGACGCTGCCCGACAGGTCCACGCCCAGCACACCGGTGGGGCCGATCAGCGCGAGGAACGCTGCCGCGACGACCACCGTCGGCATCACGAAGGGGACCAGCACGAGGGCACGCAGCAGACCCCGGCCGGGGAACCGGTACAGCGCGATCACGACCGCGGCCGGCAGCGCCACGAGCAGCGTGGCCAGCGTGGACAGCGCGGCCTGCAGGACGGTGAAGCCCACCACGGCCCAGGTCTGGGGGCTGCCGAGTACGTCCAGGCCCGCTTGTGGCCCATCGGCCAGTCCGGCGCGCACCACCGCCGCCAGCGGAACGACGAAGAGAACCCCGAGGAAGATCACCGGTACGGCCAACAGGGCCGCCCGGCTCAGCGACCCATGATGGCCGACCACTCGTCGATCCATTCGTCGCGGCCGTCGGCGATCTGCTGCGGGGGCATGATCACCGGGTCGGCCGGTTGTGGGGCGTACTTGTCGAACGCTGGCGGTACCTTGGCGCCGGGCAGCACCGGGTAGACGAACATCTGCTTGCCGAGGTCGTTCTGGAAGGCCGGGGAGACCATGAAGTCCACGAACTCCCGGGCGCCTTGTGGGTTGGCCGCACCGGCCAGCACGCCTGCGTACTCCACTTGCTGGAAGCAGTCCGCGCCGACGTTGGCGGTCGGGGCCGGTGCTCCGGGGTCCTCGCTGAACATCACTTCGGCGGCCGGGCTCGTGGAGTACGAAACCACGATCGGGCGGGTTCCCTCCCCCGAGCCACCGGAGAACTGCTGGTAGTAGGCGTTCTGCCAGCCGTCGACGACCTTCACGCCGTTGGCCTTCAGATCCCGCCAGTACTGCTGCCAGTCCTCGGACGTCGCCACGGTCGACAGCAGGAAGGCCAGCCCGGGCGATGAGGTGGCAGGGTTCTGCACCACGGTCAGGTCCTTGTACTCCGGTGCCACCAGATCGGCGGGACCGCTCGGGGGGCGCTTGTCAGCGAAGTACTCGGTGTCGTAGTTCAGGCACACGGCGCCGGTGTCGACGGGGGTGACCCCGGGGGCTGCGGCTGCGAGGTCCGCCGGGGCCCCGGAGGCCTGATAGTCCTCGAACACCCCGGCCTGCTCCGCGCGGCTGAGGAACGTGTTGTCCACCCCGAACAGGACGTCGCCCTGCGGTGCCCCCGCGGACAGGATCGCCGAGTTGACCAGCTGCCCGGCGTCGCCGTTCTGAACGATCTTCACCGTCAGGCCGGTGCGGGCCGTGAACTCGTCCAGGACGTTGTTCGACACGGCGAACGAATCGTGCGTGAGCACCACCACCTCGGCAGGCGGTGACTGCTGCGGCTGGCCGGTCGAGGCGCCACAGGCGGCCAGCACGAGCGCGAGGGGCAGACTGAGCAGGTACTTCACGGTTCCTCCGCTGGCATTACCCAGATCAGGTTCGGTGGGTCGGCCACGCACGACGGTGACCCTCTCAGCCCGGCTGCCCCGAGCTCCCCTGGTGGTGCCAGCGTACCCCTCGGCCGCTGGGGCGGCCTGGGCCACCGCCCAGGTCAACCCGGGAGAGATCCGGCCACCCGGGAGAGATCGAACCCGGTTGGAACGCTCCCCGATGACCGCAACACTCCCCGATCCACCAAGCGCGCACGCAACCGCCGGAACCCGACCAGGAGAGATCCGGCCACGGGGGAGATCGAACCCGGTTGGAACGCTCCCCGATGACCGCAACACTCCCCGATCCACCAAGCGCGCACGCAACCGCCGGAACCCCGACCCACAGCCGCTACGTTGGAGCGGTGAACGCCGAGTGGTTCGGGTACGCCGGGGCCGTGCTGATGACCAGCATGTCCCTGCCGCAGATCGCACGGATCATGCGCGACCGCAGCGCCGCCGGGGTCAGCCTCGTCACGTGGTGCATCTTCGCGCTGTCCGGCAGCAGTTGGCTGGCCTACGGCCTCATCCTGCAGGCGCCCGCGATCATCATCGGCAACATCACGTTCGTGGCCACCACCGTGCCGGTGGTCATGTTGCTGCTGCGCCGCCTGCACAACTGGCCGGTGTCCGCGGCCGTGGTCGTGCCGCTGGTCGCGACCCTCGCCGGGATCGCGCTGCTCGCCCGACTGCCCGCCTGGGTGCCGTCGAGCCTGGGTGTCATATGCGGCATCCTCACCACTGTCCCGCAGTTGATCGAGTCCATCTCACGTCGCCGCGCCGGCCTGGTCTCCGAGGTCTCGTTGGCAACGCTCGGCCTGCTCCTGGCCGGCCAGGCGCTCTGGCTGTCCTATGGCCTCGCCCGGCCGGACGTGCCGATGATCATCACCAACGTCATCGCGGTGACGGTCACGTCGGGGCTCATCTTCGTGGAGGGCAGCCGGCGAAGGGAACACGCGACAGAGCAGTCCTGATATACCCTAATGGGGTATAGTCGCGGCATGTGCCCCATGACGGCGTTCGCCACCTGGCCGGTACGCCGATGGCTCGTCGCCGCGATCACGGCCCTGGCAGCCTTCCTCGTGCTCGGCCTCAGCACAGCCGTGATCCCCAACCCCGTTTTCGGCCGCAGCATCGCGCCCACCGACTGGGCCATGGAGGTGCTCGTCGCGACTGCGGTACTCACCGGCCTGCTCACCGCCACGTATGTGCGCGCGGGCGGTGAGGAACACCTCAACCGGCCCGCCACGGCTGGCGCGTTGCTGTCGTACTTCGCGATCGGATGCCCTGTGTGCAACAAGCTCGTTCTCGTGGCGCTCGGGGCGTCCGGAGCCATTCAGTTCTTCGCCCCGATCCAGCCCTACTTGGCGGTCGCGGGACTGGGCCTGCTGGCCTGGGCGCTCATGGTCCGGCTGCGCGGTGAGATGACCTGCGCCATCTGGCTGCCCGAGGCCGAGGACAAGGCCCACGAGGAGCCCGCCGGTCAGCGGTGACCACCTACTCCGTGGCGATCGCCTGCAGGATGTCCAGCCGGGCGGCCCGGCGGGCCGGGAGCGCTGCGGCGAGGATGCCGAGGACGACGGCCAGTCCGAGGATCACCAGCACCGTGGCGATCGGGATGACCAGCACATCGACGCCGTCGCCGGACAGGGCCTGACGCAGCGCGACCCCGGCGACCAGCCCGATGAGCACCCCGACGAGGGCGCCGGTGAAGGACACCAGCACCGCCTCCCAGCGGATCATCCGGCGCACCTGTCGACGGGATGCGCCGACCGCCCGCAACAGACCGATCTCGCGGGTGCGCTCCAGCACGGACAGCGCCATCGTGTTCACCACCCCCAGAGCGGCGATGATGATCGACAGCCCGAGCATGCCGTAGATGAGGTACAGCAAGTTGTTGATCTGCTGGGAGTTCTGCTCCTTGATCTCGGTCTGGTCCAGGACCTGCAACAGCGGGTTCTCCCCTGTCACCTCCTCGACCTCCGGCAGCACGGCGGCGGGGTCGGCGTCCGGGCCGAGGGCGATGTACAGCAGGGTGTCCTGGGCGGCGCCGCCGACGGACCGGTAGTCCTCTTTCGGGATGACCAACCCACTCAGCAGCCCGGCCTCCGGGGGCACGAAAATGCCGGTGATCGTGAACGCCCGGCTCTGCCCGGACGGGAACAGCGCGGTCACGCGATCGCCCACCTGGACGCCGGCCTCGGTCGCCCAGTCCTCGTCGGCGACCGCGGTGCCCTGGGTCAGTTCGCCCACGTCCCCGCCAGTCACCTCGAGGTCGAAGACCGAGCTGATCGGCCCGCCCCCGATGGCGGTGATCAGCTGGTCCTCGCCGTCCACCCGCGCCGGTCCGAGCGACTGGGACAGCACGTACTCCACACCGGAGACGTCGCGCAGTTCCGTGGCGATGCTGGCGCTGAACGGATTGCCGGTCTGGGTGGACACGACGAAGTCCGCTCCGAAGGCCCGGTCGATGAGTTGGTTGATGGATTCCCGGGCGCTGGCCACGACCACCGCCACGGTGGTGACCAGCGCCAGACCGATCAGCAGCGCGGAGGCGGTGGCCGCCACCCGCCGCGGCCCACGTTCCGCGTTGCGGCCCGCCAGTTGCCCCGAGACGCCGCCGACCCTCATCAGTCCGGTGACTGATTGCGCGGCACCCTTGGCCAGCAGTGGCGCTAGCAGCACGGTGGCGACAAGCAGGAGCAGTGCGAACAACGCGACGAGGCTCACGTTGGGATCGGCGCCGAACGAGGTCGCCAGGCCGGCCAGCGCCGACACCGCGAGCAGGCCACCGACGATGCTGCGCGCCCGGCCGACGGTCTCGACCGGCGTCTCTGCCTCCCGCAGCGCAGCCACCGGCGGCGTGCGCGCGGCCCTGAATGCAGGCAGCAGCGCCGACAGGATCGTCACGACGATCGCCAGGACCACGGCGGTCACCACCGCCTGCGGCGTGAGAGCGACCCCCGCCGTGAGCGAGAGCCCGACCTGCTGCAGGCCGGCAGTGAGGAGCCGGGCGAGCAGATAGCCCAGCCCGACCCCGATGCCGGCGGCCACCAGCGCCAGCAGCAGGGCCTCGAATAGCACGGAGGTGAGCACCTGTCGGCGGGAGGCGCCCACAGCGCGTAGCAGCGCCATCTCCTTGCCCCGCTGGGCGACCAGCATTGCGAATGTGTTGTAGATCAGGAATGCCGCGACGAACAACGAGATGCCGGAGAAGCCGAGCAGAGCGTACGTGATGAAGCCCAGGCCCTGCCGCAGTGCCGCCGAGGACTCCTCCACCTGCTGGTCACGGGTCTTCACCGTCCAGCCCTCACCGAGTTCGTCGGCGATCGCATCCGCGACCTGTTGATCGCTGAAGCCGTCGGCGGCCGCGACCTCCACCGATTGCCACTCACCGGGGGCGGTGAACAACTCCTGGGCACGCTCCGGCGTGAAGGCCGTGATCGTGGCCCCGGCCAGGCCCCCTGTCTCGCCGTAACGGAACACCCCGACCAACTGCACCTTGATGCGCCCGCTCGGCACGACCATGATCACGGTCTCATCGAGGGGTATCCCGAGTTTCGGGAAGGTGACCTCGTCGACCACGATCTGGTCGGTCGCTTCCGGTGCCTTGCCTTGCGTGATGCGTGCCACCGCAAGAGCCGGATCCGACTGCCAGTTCGTCCCGGCCGACGGTGGGCCGTTACCGCCCACCACTTCGCCGTCGGCGTCCAGCAGGTATGCGCCGTTCTGGAATATCGCGCCGTCGGCGGCACGCACCCCCTGCACCCCGCGGATGGCATCGACCGTCTTCTGCCCGATCAACTGCACTTGGTCGTCGCCGGTGCTCTGCGTGATGTCCTCGGTCACGGCCGCGGTGCGGGTGACCAGTACGTCCTGCGCCGAACTTTCGAAGATGTCGGTGAACGTTCGGTCCAGTGCGTTGGTCAGCATGAGCATGCCAGTGACGAACGCCACGCCCAGGAACACCGCAGCGGCAGTCAGCAACAGGCGGAGTTTGTGCGCACCAAGGCTGCGCAGGGCGATCTTGACCATCAGTGTCGAGCGTAGTCACGGGCCATAGGAGCCGTCACTGCGCCGGTGGGCTCGGTGCCGAGCCATCCCCCCGCAGCGCGTCCCGGATCGTCTGCACGTAGGCCTTGATCCCCTCAGTGCTCAAATGGGTGCCGTCATAGACGAAGTACTCCCGGTGTCCTTCGGAGGCCGCTTCCCAGTCAGCGATGCGCACGTTGTCGAACTGGTTGACCATGCCCTTGATGTTGCGGTTGGAGTCGTCCATCCACGAATTCGGGGTGTTGACGGTGACGAGGACCACCTGCCGGTCGCGCAGACCGTCGAGGGTGTTCTTCAACATGTCCCAGTACGCCGTCCCGTTGGTGCCCGGGTGGATGATCACGACGTTCTGCAGTTGCCCCGCTGCAAGGCGGGCGTTGACCCGCTCCACGAACTGCGGGAACTGGCGGGACACGGCCGCGTCCACGGTCACGTCGAAGGCCTTCTCCAGGGCGCCGGTGGCCCCGAGCATCACCGAATCGCCGATGGCGGTCATGGGCTGATCGGTCAGGTCCGCGCCGGTGACCGTTGGAGCCGGTGCGGGGGGAGATTGATCGGCCGCCTTCTTGGTCGCTGCAGCGGGTCGTTCGGCCGAGAGGTCCTGGCCGGTCTCGGTCAGCCCACCGAGGTAGTCGTTGGCGTTCGGCGCCGGGATCGCCGCGAGGGCAGTGCCGGCCACGAACACCACCCCGGCAGCGGCCGCCACCACCCCGGTCGTGCGGGCACCGGCATGGGTCAGCCCCTGTTCGCGCCAGCGGTGCCACGTCGTGGAGAGCGCGCCGTGCCGGATGGGCACTTCCAGGTAACGGTAGGAGGCCTCCGCAACTGCGAACGTCAGGCCCATCCGCACGACCCAGGCCGGGATCCCGTCGAAAGGCAGGTCGATCCCGGGACGGGTCACCACGAAGATGGGCCAGTGGTACAGGTAGAGCCCGTAAGAGCGCTCACCGATGTAGCGCATGGGCTGCACCGCCAGCAGTCGGCCGAACCCGATCGCGGGGTGGCCGGCCAGCGCCACGACCAGGGCAGCGACGGCACTGACGACGAGGAACCCGCCGCGGTACAGCCACGCGCTGTCCTCACCGACATTGTGGAAGATCGCGAACAGAGCGGCGACGCTGCCGAGAGCAGCGGTCCACAGCACGGCCTTCGCGGGTGCGGCCACATTGCGGTTCAATGCGCCGGGCCGCCAGACGGTCGCCAGCGCCGCGCCCAGCAGCAGACCCATGCTGTGAGTGTCGGTCCCGAAGTAGAGCCGGCTGGCATCGCCGGCGGCCGGCAGGTTCCACACGAAGGAGCCGGTGGCCATGAGCAGGGTCGAGATCAGCGCGACGCTCAGCGCCACCCTGCCCACGCCGGGCCGGCCCCGCCACCTGAACAGGAACACCAGGCACAACGGCCACAGCACGTAGAACTGCTCCTCGACGGCCAGCGACCAGAAGTGCTGCAACATCGGGGGGCGTCCCATGGCCTCGAAGTAGGACAGGTCCTGCACCACGTACCACCAGTTGGTGACGTAGAACATCGAGGCCAGCGCGTCGTGGCGGAACTGCGCCGCCGCATCGTGGGCGAAGAGCAGGACCAGGACCGCGGACAGCGCCAGCGTCCCGAAGATCGCGGGCAGCAGCCGGCGCGCCCGGCGAAGATAGAACTGACCGAACGACACCGCCGAGGTGCGTTCGATCTCCTGGAGCAGCAGGCTGCTGATGAGGAAGCCAGACAGGACGAAGAAGACATCCACCCCCAGGAATCCGCCGGGGACCCCGGGCACCCCCGAGTGGTAGAGCAGGACTGCCAGCACGGCGATGGCGCGGATGCCGTCGAGCCCCGGCAGGTAGCCCATGGGTGGGGCGGCCGGGCGCACGTCGGTCTCGTGCCGGGGAACCACCGCAACTGACACTGACCGAACCTCTTCCGCAAACGCTGAGTCCCCATCGTACGTTCCCGTCACGACACCGGAGGCCAGGATCGCGGGCGTGGCGTGCGGCAAAGACCAGAATTCTCATCCGCGGATGGGGTTCCCAAACGGGTCCCCAGACGGTTGACTACGCACATGGATTTTCGGATTGTCGCTGCTCTGTCCGCCACCGCAGTCGCCGTTCCCCTCTCCGCCGGCCCGGCATCCGCCGATCCGGTTCTCAACGGGGAGTTCACCGTGAGCGGGGTGGGGACCAACAACCAGATCGCGGTCGGGCCCGATGGGAACATGTGGGTCACCCTTGAGTCCGTCACGAAGGACGTCGCGAAGATCACACCCGACGGAACCGTCACCGAGTACGAATCGGCGAACATGAGCAATCCCATCGGGATCACCGCCGGACCGGACGGCAACCTCTGGGTGACGCAGGCCGGGGGCGTGGCCCGCTTCGCCCCGGCGGATCCGACGACGGCGACCCCGTTCGCGATCGCGGCCATCGCCGATCCGCGCGCGATCACCACCGGGCCCGACGGCAACCTGTGGACAGCCTCAGCGGACAAGGCCTTCAAGATCCCGCCGGCAAACCCCGGCGGATTCACGCCATACCCCGCCACCGGACTCTCCGGCGCACGGTGGATCACCGCGAGTTCCGACGGATACCTGTGGGTGGCGGACTTCGGGGTACCCCAGGCCGTGCGGATCGCCACCGACGGCACGGGGACCGTGTTCCCCGCCCTCGGCGGGCTGCAGGGGATCGCCGGCGGAGCAGCTGGCCAGGTCGCCTACAGCCAGCAGGGCGCGGCGCCCTACTACGTGGGCGTCCTCACACCCCCCGGCCCGGAGAAGACCGCGCTCATGCCGGGGGCGGACCCCTTCGGGGTGACCTACGGCGCCGACGGTGCGTACTGGGTGGCGCGGTTCGCCACGAACAACGTCGCGCGAGTCACGGCGGACGCCCAGTCCTCCACCATCGCCCTGCCGGCCAACTCCGGACCGCGCCAGATCGCGGCCGGGCCCAACGACACCGTCTGGGTCACTCTCGACAACACTGACAAGATCGCCCGCATCACCGGCGTGAGCGCGCCGGTCCCCACCCACCCCGACACCGACGCCAACGCCAGGCACCAACCCCGACACCAAGATCACCAAGGCCCCGAAGAAGGTGGTGCGCACCAAGAAGGCGCGTGCGAAGGTGAAGGTGCGCTTCACCGGTACGGATGGGGCCACGTTCCAGTGCAAGGTCGTCCGCAAGCCGAAGAAGCAGGCATCGGTGAAGTGGCGCACGTGCACCTCCCCCAAGACCGTCCGACTCCGCAAGGGCAAGTACACGTTCCTGGTGCGGGCCGTGACCTCCACGGGGCGTGACGGCAGTCCGGCGAAGACGAAGTTCCGCGTGAAGCGCCGCTAGTGCTGCGGGTCGCGGACCAGCCGGCCCGCACAAAAGCCCGGCCGGTCCGCGCACGTGTGCGGACCGGCCGGGCTTTCGAGTACTAGACGACCTTCCAAGTCAGGTAGCCGGTGGACTCCTTGCGCAGCCGGACCTGCACGCGGTACTTGGTGCCACTGGTCGAACGTGCGGTGCAGTAGAAACGCTTGCCGTTCACCCAGTTGACGTTCGAGGGGCAGTTCACAGTGACCCTGATGTTGGCCTTCTGCTTGAAGCCCTTCTTGATATTGCGCTCGAGCTTGGCCTCTTTGACCACAGACTCCGCAGCTGCCGGGACGGTGGCCAACAGGGGCGCAGCCAGCAACGGGAGGGTCAACACCACAGCAACAGGCTTACGCATGGATTCCACCTTTCCAGATTTGACAGACCGAGCCTACCCACGCTCCGGACCCCTATGCGAGGTCCCCATCATTTCGATCCGGACACGATGCGTTCAGTCCAGCCAGGCCGCCGCCTCGAGGGCCCAGTACGTAAGGATGATGTCCGCGCCAGCGCGCACGCATCCGTTCAGGGACTCCACGATCGCGGATCGCCGGTCGATCCAGCCGTTTGCTGCGGCCGCCTCGAGCATCGAGTACTCCCCGGAGACCTGGTAGACGGCCACGGGGATGTCAGACATCTGCGCCACCGCGGAAACCACGTCGAGGAATGCCGGCTTGACCATCACCACGTCGGCGCCCTCGGCCAGGTCCAAGGCCGTCTCCCGCAGCGCCTCCCGGCCGTTGGCCGGGTCCTGCTGATAGGTGCGCCGGTCACCGGACAGGGAACTGCCGACGGCTTCCCGGAACGGCCCGTACAGCGCCGAGGTGTACTTGGCCGCATACCCGAGGATCGCGGTGTCGATGAGCCCTTCGGCATCCAGGGCCTCGCGTACCGCACCGACCTGGCGGTCCATCATCCCGCTGGTGCCCAGCATGTCGGCGCCGGCCCGGGCGAGCACGACTGCCATGTCCTGGTAGCGCACCAGGGTCGCGTCGTTGTCGACACGATCGCCGTCCAGCACCCCGCAGTGGCCGTGGTCGGTGAATTCGTCCAGGCACAGATCCGCCTGGATCACCAGTCGCCCGGCAGCAGCCTCGACCGCGACCAGCACGGCGCGCGACAGAATCCCGTCGGGGTCGGTCGCCCCGGACCCGATGGCATCCTTGTGCACCGGCACGCCGAACAGCATGACGCCGCCGAGCCCGGCCGCCGCGGCCTGCTCGATGACTCCGGGCAGGGTGCCGAGGGTCTGCTGGAACACCCCTGGCATCGAGGAGATGGCCCGGGGCCGCTCGAGCCCCTCCGCGACGAACACCGGCAGCACCAACTGCGACGGATGCACCCGCACCTCCCGCACCAGCCGGCGCATCGCGGCAGTGGTGCGCAGCCGTCGCGGCCGGATCATGCCCTGGCCGCCGCCCGCCGGCGCCCGGCACCCCGCCGCTTGGATGGCCGCCAGGTGCGTTCGCCGTTCTCCAGCGCCGCCTGGCGCAGCTGCTCGCCGTGCTCGGCAAGTGCCAGCACCAGCGGCTCGATCTTGGACTGCGCCGGCTGGACGGCGACCTTGAGCCCGTGCTCGACGGCGGTCGCCGCCGTCTCCGGGCCGATCGCCGCGATCACCGTGGTGGCGTGCGGCTTGCCCGCGATGCCCACCAGGTTGCGCACGGTGCTGGACGAGGTGAAAACAACAGCGTCGAAGCCACCGGTCTTGATCGCCTCGCGGATCTCGGCGGCCGGCGGCGCGGCCCGCACGGTGCGGTACGCGGTGATGTCGTCCACCTCCCAGCCGAGGCCCTCGAGCCCGGCCACGAGCTTCTCGGTGGCGATGTCGGCGCGCGGCAGGAACACCCGGCCGATCGGGTCGAGTTCGGGATCGCGATCAGGCCACACCGCGAGCAGACCGGCCGACGACTGGCTCTCCGGCGGGGGGACCAGATCGGCGCGCACCCCGAAGTCGCGCAGGGCCTGCGCCGTCGCCTCCCCGATGGCGGCGATCTTCAGCCCGGCCAGGTGTCGGGCGTCCAGCCCGCGCTGCTCGAAGCGCTCGCGAATGGCACGCACCGCGTTAACGCTGGTGAAGGCGATCCACTGGTAGCGGCCGGACTCCATCCCCTCGATGGCACGTTCCATCTGCTGCGGGGTCCGCGGCGGCTCAACGCTGATCGTCGGCACCTCGACCGGAACCGCGCCGTAGACGCGCAGCCGCGCCGACAGTTCGCCGGCCTGGTCCTTGGTCCGCGGCACGAGGACCCGCCAACCGAACAGCGGCCGGCTCTCGAACCAGCCGAGCGGGCCGGCCGAGCCGACGCCGTCGCCGATGTACACGTCACCGGGGCCACTCAGCTTGGCCGCCTTCAGGTCCCCCGCGGCGTCGCCCAATGTGGTCACGACGGTCTGCTGTTCCACGGTGGTACCCGCGCGCACGACAACCATGCCGGTGCCCGGGGTCCGGCCGGCCGCCAGTGCGGCCTTGGCCAGCCCGGCGGCGGAATCCGCACCGTTGCGCACCACCAAGGTGCAGGTGACGTCGGCCAGTGCGGCCTCGTCCACCTCCGTGACGAGCAGATCCACCACCCGCACCTGCTTGGCCTTGGTGCCCACCAGACCGATACCCGCGTAGGCCGCGACCCCGGACACCCCGGCGGCACCGGGCAGGATCTCGAAGGGCACCCGGAAGCGGTGCAGAGCCTTCGCCTCAGCGAGCACCCGGCCGTCCAGGACGGGATCACCGGCGAAGATGCGCACCACCGAGCGCCCCGCCCGGGCCTGCTCGGTGAGCGACTTGGCGACCGCGGGGGCATCGGTGGGTGCGGTGGGGATGTCCAACACCTCCGCCTCGGAGCCGACCAGCAGATCGGCGACCTCAGGGTCAGCAACGACGACGTCGGCGGCATCCAGCAGGCCGGCGGCTCGCACGCTGAGCAGTTCGCGATCCCCGGCACCGCCGGCGATCAGGGCCACTGCCGGGACGGGTTTGCGGTTCTTCATCTTTCATCTCTCCCGAGTAGTCGACCGGCACCCTGGCCGATCAGGTCGTCTGCGGCACGGCGACCGACCTCGCGGGCGTCGTCCGCGGATCCAGTCGTGGTGCATTCGTACATCTGTGAGCCGTCCAGTGAAAGGACCGCGGCACGCAGGGTGACGGTCCCTCCGGCACTGGTGGTGGCGGCCCCCACCGGCGCGCTGCATCCCGCCCGCAGTCCGGCCAGCATCGCGCGTTCGGCAAGCACCTGGGTGCGGGCAGCGGCATCGTCGAGGGCACCAATCAGCCCGGCACGTGGATCGTCACTGCGCATCTCGACAGCCAGCGCCCCCTGGCCGACGGCCGGGAGCATCTCGTCGGGATCCAGTGGCGTACCCGGCGGCGTCAGGCCCAGCCGGTTGAGCCCGGCGCACGCAAGGACCACGGCATCGACCTGGCCGCCGGTGACTGCGGCCAGCCGGGTGCCGACGTTGCCCCGGATGCCCACGACCCGCAGGTCCGGCCGGCGGACCCGCAGGTAGGCGACCCGCCGCGGCGAACCCGTGGCGACGGTGGCCCCCTCGGGCAGATCGGCCAGTCCCCCGTGGGTGCTGACCAGGTAGTCGCGGGTGTCCTCACGCGCGGGCACCGCTGCGATGACGGTGCGCGGGTCATCGGCCGTCGGCAGGTCCTTCATCGAATGGACCGCGGCGTCGGCGCGGCCGTCCACGACCGCTTCCCGCACCCGGGCCACGAACACACCCTGTCCCCCGAATGACGTCAGCGCCGCCCGTGAGACATCCCCTTCCGAGGTCACGAGCACCTCGCCGGCGGGCCCGCCGATCGCCTCGCTGATACGGTCGCGCACCCATGCGGTTTGCGCACGGGCCAGCGCACTGGCCCTGGTGGCCACGCGGAAGTCAGGCACGCGGACTCCCGCCCGAGGTGTCCGTGAGCGCAGCCACTGCGGCCGGGTCGAGGTCGAACAGCGCGTGCAGTGCCGCGGCATAGCGGTCGCCGCCGGACTCCACGGCGAACTCCTTCATCCGCACGGTGGGGGTGTGCAGGAGGGTGGCGACCACCCGGCGCATCGACCGCGCGATCTCGTTGAACTCCTCGGTGCTCATCTGCGTATTGCGCAGACGCAGGCGGCTGAGTTCCTCCTCCACGACCTCCTCGGCACGTGACCGCAGCGCGACCACGACCGGCTCCACCTTCGCGCTCATCTGCCGTTGGACGAACTCCGTCGCGGCCCCCATCACGATGTCCTCCGCGCCGCTCACGCCGTCGGCTGCCACCTTCGCCTGCGGCAACACGGCGATACCTGCCAGGTCCAGGCGCTGGACGCCGGGGATCTCGACGATCCGCGGGTCGGTGTCGTGGGGCAGTGCCAGGTCGCAGACGAACATGTGCGCGGGCGCCCCGGCCATGACCCGCTCGAGGTGGTCCTTGGTGACCAAGAGGCCAGTGGCCCCGGTCGCACTGACCACCACATCGGCAGTGCGCAGGTGGGCGTCGAGGTCTACCAGTTGGGCACCACGGCCGTGCACGGCCTGTGCGAGACGGTGCACCGCGGCAGCGGTACGGCCCACGACGGTGACCTTCGCACCCTGCGCTGCGGCGACCGATGCGGCCAGCGACGACATCGAGCCCGTGCCGATGACGACCACCTCGCATCCCGCAAGCGACCCGGCGTGCCGGGCGGCCTCGGCCAGCGCTACCTCGACCACCGATGCCCCGTGCCTTCCGATCCCGGTGTCGGTGTGCACGCGCTTGCCCACCCGCAGTGCGCTCTGGGCCAACTGGTGCAGGCTGCTCCCAGCCTGTCCCTGTTCGACAGCCGCCTTGAAGGCCTCCCGGAACTGGCCGAGGATCTGCTCGTCACCCAGCACCATGGAGTCCAGTCCGCTGACCACCCGGAAGGCGTGCCGAACGGCTGCGTCCTCGTAGTGCACATAGAGGTGACCGGACAGCGACTCGGCCGGGATGCCCGACTGCTTGGCCAGGACGGCCGTCAACGACTCGACCGCGGCGTGGAAGCGGGACACGTCGGTGTACACCTCGATGCGGTTGCACGTGGACAGCAGCAACGCCTCACCCACCGCCTCGCCTGCGCCCACCAGGGACAGGGTCTGCTCGGTATCGATCGCAGCGACCTTCTCCAGGACCTCCATCGGGGCACTGTGGTGGCTCACCCCGAGCACGAGCAGGCTCATCGTGTGCCTTTCTGTCCCGCGTGCACCGCGAGGATCTGGATCTCGGTGGCAAGATCCACAGGGCGCACGACCACGGACCCGGGCACACTCAAGTGCACGGCCGACAGGTTGAGGATGCTGGTCACACCGGCACGCACGACCAGGTCGGCCACGGACTGGGCCGCGTCGGCGGGGGTGGCGATCACGGCGATGGACACGTGGTGACGGGCGACGAACCCCGGCAGGTCGGACAACGGCTGGATCTCCAGCAATCCGAGTTCCGGGTTTCCAGCCATGGTCCCGATGAGGTCGGGGGCGATGTCGAAGATCCCCACCACCCGCAGGCCACGTTCGGCGAAACCGCGGTAGCCGGCCAGCGCTCGGCCCATGTGCCCGACCCCGACCACGATGACGCGGTGCTCGTCGGACAGGCCGAGCGCCCGGTTGACCTGGTCGCGCAACTCGACCACCGGGTAGCCAACGCCACGGGTCCCGTAACTGCCCACGTAACTGAGGTCACGGCGCACCACCGCGCCACTCACGCCGACCTGCGCGGCCAGATCCGCACTGTGCACGGTCTGCAGCCCGGCGTTCTCCAATTGCGACAGACACCGGATGTATGTGGGCAGTCTGGCGATGGTGGCGTCCGGGAGTTCGCGTCGACGTCGTCGCGGAATGGACACCTGTCACCTGTCTGAAGCGAGCACGGCACTCGCGACACGTTCATGCTACCGATTTCACAAGCTCCGCCCAACTGGAATGCGGACTCCAGTGTTCGCTTTCCGGAGATGGGACCAAGGTGGGAGAGAACCCGCTGACCGGGGAGCGATCCAACCCCGCTGAACCTCTCCCCGATGTACGGACCTCTCCCGGGTACGTTTCTACGCGGCCACCGCTGAGTGCGGAGGCGAACCACCGCGCGGTACGCCCACGGCTCAAGGCGGGAGCGAAACGGACATCCGGGAGCGATCCAACCCGGTTGAACGTCTCCCCGACGTACGGACCTCTCCCGGGTACGTTTCTACGGCGCCAACGCGGCCGCCAGCCGCTGCGGGTTGACCCGGTACACGTCGTGCACTGCCCCGTCGACGAGCACGACGGGCACCTGGTCGGCGTACAGCTGCGAAAGCCGCGGGTCGTCACGGATCGAGATCTCGACGAAGTCGGTGTCGGTCTGCGCACAGACCACCTCCACCACCTCGCGCGCCACATCGCACAAGTGGCAGCCCGGCTTGCCGACGAGGATCACCCGCGCGCTCAGAGCGAGGTCACCGGCCATTCCTCACGCAGCCGGGCCTTGCTCACCTTGCCGGTCACCGAGTGCGGCAGATCGTCGACCACGTCCACGATCGTCGGGCATTTGAACCGCGCAAGACGCGACGTGGCGAAGCCCAACACGTCCTCGGAGGTGATCCCGGAACCGGGATCCGTCACCACGTATGCCTTCACCGCCTCGCCGGTGTAGGGGTGCGTGACGCCCATGACGGCGACCTCTACGACCCCGTCCATCTGCAGCAGTGCGTCCTCCACCTCGCGGGGGTACACGTTGAATCCGCTGACGATGATCAGCTCCTTGCGGCGGTCGACCAGCCGCAGGTCACCTTCGTCATCGCTGAACGCGACATCCCCGGTCGCGAACCACCCGTCGTCGTCGGGAGCGCCGGTGCCGTCGGGCCAGTACCCGCTGAACACGTTGTCGCCCCGCACGAAGATCTCGCCGGGATCACCCTCCCGCACGGGATCGCCGTCGGCGTCGCGCAGTTCCACCTCGATGCCCGGCAGCGGCTGCCCGACGAACCCCGGTTTGGGCCGGCCCGACACCAGGGAGGCGGTGATCACGGGGGAACACTCGGTCATCCCGTAGCCCTCCCAGATCGGCTTGCCCGTGAGCGTCTCGAACTGCTGCATGACGTTCAGCGGCAGCGGGGCCGCCCCGGAGACCAGCAGGCGCACCCCCGCCAGCATGTCGGCCAGTCCCTCCTGGACCGACCAGGCGACGTACATCGGCGGCGCCCCCGCCACGTTCGTGACGTGGTGTCTGCGCAGGGCAGTCAGGGCGGCCGCCGGGTCGAAGCGCTCGGTCAGCACGATGGTTGCGGCGTGCCGGGCGACCAGACCCAGCGTGGCGTTGAGGGCGTAGATGTGGAACAGCGGCAGGACGCACAGGACGACGTCGTCGCCGGTCGTGGCAGGTGGGTCACTGAGCGCGCTGAGTTGATCCAGATTCGCCGACAACGCACGGTGGGTCAGCATGGCGGCCTTCGGGCGTCCGCTGGTCCCGGAGGTGAACAGCAGCACCGCCAGGGACTCCGGGTCGGTGGGTTCGGTGGGCAGGGGCATACTGCCGACGGTGAACCGGCGCCATTCCTCCGTGCCGGTGCGCACAACATCCACGTCGAGCCCGTCAAGCACCGCCCCGAGGTCCGGCTCGGCCAGCACGAGTTGCACGTCGACATCAGAGAGCATCGTGGACAATTCGGCCGCGGTGTAGCCGGTGTTGAACGGGACCGCCACCATGCCGGCGCGCAGGATGCCGAAGTAACTGGTGATGAATTCCAGGGTGTTGCGCTGCAGGATGCCGATGCGGGAGCCGGGCTCCAGGCCATGGGCGATCAGACCGCTGGCCACGGCCCGGACCTGCCAGTCCACCTCGCTCCAGGTGGTCGTTCGCGCATCAGTGACCACGGCCGGGTGGCGCGGCCGCGATTGCGCCGCAATCCCGACGAAATCGGCAAGATTGGCCACCACGCCCGCAGTCTTACACACCTTGGCCTGGGCTAGCCTGCACAGGTGGAGCCCAACTCTGACCAGGTGGAATGGAAGGCCACGGAGATCGCCGACGCGGTGCCTGAACACGCCGATCCCCGGGCAGCGGCCTTCTTCGACATCGACAACACCCTCATCCACGGGGCCTCGATGTTCCACTGGGCGCGCGGGCTGGCCAAGCACCAGTACCTGACCAAGGGCCAGATCCTCGACTTCGTGTGGAAACAGACGCGGTTCATCGTGGTCGGCAAGGAAGATCCCGACGACATGCATGACGTGACGCAGGAGGCGCTGGGTCTGGTTGCGGGACGCAACCAGGCCGAACTCGTGCAACTGACCCGGGAGATCTTCAACGAGTACATGATCGATCGGTTCTGGCCGGGCACAGTGGCGCTGGCGCAGGGACACCTCGACGCTGGGCAGCGGGTGTGGCTGGTGTCCGCGGCCCCCGTCGAACTCGCAGAACTGATCGCCGAGCACCTCGGGCTGTCCGGGGCACTGGGCACGGTCTCCGAGCAGGTGGGCGGGATCTACACCGGTCGGCTGGTCGGGCGGCCGTTGCACGGAGAGGCCAAAGCCGAGGCGATCGCCGAACTCGCCGCCCGGGAGGGGCTGGACCTGAGCCGGTGTGCCGCCTACTCCGACTCGGCGAACGACATCCCCATGCTGTCCCTGGTCGGCACCCCGGTGGCGGTCAACCCCGACCGCGCCTTGCGCTTGCACGCCCGCCGCAACGAGTGGACCGTGCGGGACTACCGCACCGCCCGCCGGGTCATCAAGATCACTGCGCCGGCGGTGGGGGTCGCGGGCCTGGCGACGGGGATCGCGGTGGGCACGGTCATGGCCCGCCGCGCACTGCGCACCTGACGCGCGCCTTCGGAATTACGAAGGTGCGGGCCGCCAGCCGAACCAGCACCTCATTCACAAACCGGCCCGTGGGCCCGGCACCTTCGTCGCAGAAACCTAGAAGAACACCGACCGGCGGGCGACCAGCAAGCGGTACAGGGTCTGCTGGATCGTCTCGCGGACCTGGTCGGTGAGGTCGAAGACCAACATCGGGTCGTCGGCGGCACCCTCGGGGAACTCGTCGGTGCGGATCGGCTCACCGAACTCGATGATCCACTTGCTCGGCAGCGGGACCATCCCCAGCGGTCCCAACCACGGGAAGGTCGGCGTGATCGGGAAATACGGCGACCCCACCATCCGGGCCAGCAACTTGGCGTTGCCGATGATCGGGTAGATCTCCTCGGCACCTACGATCGAACAGGGAATGATCGGGGTCTTCGTCCGCAGTGCGGCTGCGACGAAACCCCCGCGGCCGAAGCGCTGCAACTTGTACCGCTCGCTGAAGGGCTTGCCGATCCCCTTGAACCCTTCCGGCCAGACACCGACCAGTTCACCGCCGGACAGCAACCGCTCGGCGTCGGGGGCGCAGGCCAGCGTGTGCCCGGCCTTGCGCGACAGCTCCGCCACAACCGGCAACTGGAAGACGAGGTCGGCGCCGAGCATGCGCAGGTGACGGTGGGCCGGGTGGTGGTCCCAGATGGCCAGTTGCGTCATCATCGAATCGATCGCCACGGTGCCCGAGTGGTTGCCCACCAGCAGTGCGCCACCGGTGTCGGGGATGTTCTCCAGGCCGCGGGTCTCGATGCGGAACCACTTCTTGTACAACGGCCGGAACGGCGCCAGCAGAATGCGGTCGGTGAGTTCCGGGTCGAAGCCGAAGTCGTCGACCTCGTACTCGCCGGTCAGCCGGCGGCGCAGAAAGGCCAGGGCGCCGGCGACCCGGGTGTCCCAGTCGACATGCTCCTCCGTACCGGGCAACGGGTTCGCCTCGTCGGGCTGCTCCACTGCCGCGGTGCTCGCCCGACTGGCGCGGGCACCCGAGCGGGGGCGGCCTTCTTCGCCGCCGGCTTCTTCTTCTTGGCGTCCTTGCCCTTGATGGGGATCACGCGTGCGTCAGGCACCGGCTCAGCCCTTCCCGGTCAGCAGCGAAAGCAGTTGGTCCTCGATGTTCTCCACGCGCTCCGGCGGCAGCAGGCGGTTGAGGTTGCGCCCCTCGACGAAGGCGTCGAACGTCTCCGGGGTGGTGTGCTGGGGCACGAAGCCGAACTCGGTGCGCATCCGCGTGGTGTCGATGCCCCGACCATAGGTGAGGAACCGGACTTGCTCCGGGGAGAAGTCGGCCAGCCCCAGGCGCCGGAATGTAGCACCCACCGCGAATGCGAAGGGACTGGCGATGGGGAACACGGGCCGTCCCGCCCGTCGCGCCGCCTGCGACACCAGGATCACCCCGTCGCCCGCGACGTTGTACGTCCCGGGGTGCTCCTCGATGGTGGCCCGGCGCAGGGCGTCGAGACCGTCGTCCTCGTGGATGAACTGCATGCGCGCGTCGAACCCGAGCACTACCGGGATCACCGGCAGCGAGAAGTAGGTGGTCATCGGCGTCTGCACGCGCGGGCCGAAGAAGTTGGCGAACCGCAGTGTGGTGACAGAGACATCGGGGCGCCGTCGCGCGAAGCCGCGCACGTAAGCCTCCACCTCGACGCTGTCCTTCGCCCAGCCTGAGGTGGGGGCGTGCTTGGGCTCCATCTCTTCGGTGAACATGGCCGGATCCCGCGGCCCGGCGCCGTACACCGACGACGTGGACTTGATCACCAACTTGCGCACAGTCGGGGACTTCTGGCACGCGGCGAGCAACTGCATGGTGCCGATGACGTTGATCTCCTTCATCGACATCCGGCCGCCGGCCTGCATCGGCGTGGCGATCACACCCATGTGCACGACCGTGTCGACCTGGGCGGCCTCGATCACCTTGGCGATGATGGGATTGCGGATGTCCGCGCGCACGAACTCCGCACCCCCGATCTCCTGCCGGGGGGCAACGACATCCACGCCGATCACCCGGTCGACGCTGGGATCCTGCGTCAGGATCTGAGCCATCCGCCCCCCGAGGTGGCGGGAGACGCCGGTGACCAGGACGACCTGTCCCATGTGCGCTACTTCTTGTTACGGCGCTGCACGCGCGTCTTCTTCAGCAGCTTGCGGTGCTTCTTCTTGGCCATGCGCTTGCGACGCTTCTTGACCACCGAACCCATTGGGCCTCCTCTTAGGGACGTCGAATCAGAACCCAGGGTAGTCGGCTCAGAACATGGGATCCGGGTCCGGGTCGATCCCCAGGTGCGGGAAGGCCGCCCGCCGCGTGGCCAGGACGGCCGCGTCGACCGGGTCATCGGGGTTGTAGCCCACTTCCCAGCTGCGCATCCACGGGTCCCGGCCATTGCCCATGACCGTCGGCGGATCGAGGTCCAGGACGTTGCGGACCAGCCCCTGGAACGCCTCCGGGGTCGCGGCGGTGGGGTCGATGGGACGGTCGAGGGCCTCGGCCAGCAGGTGCGTCCATGCCAGGGGCACGACGTCCACCCACTCATAACCACCCCCGCCGGTGGCGATCCAGCGGCCCTGCGAGTGCGCGTGGGCGAGCCGGTGCAGCGCCTGGTAGGACATCCGCTGCCCCTCGAGGCTCAACGACAGATGCGCCAGCGGGTCGGCGAAGTGACTGTCGCACCCCTGCTGGGAGACCAGGAACTGCGGCTGGAAGGCCTGCAGTGCCGGTGGCACGATGGCGTCGAACGCGCGCAGCCAGTGGTTGTCCGCGGTCCCCGGCGGCAACGCCACATTGATGGCGCTGCCCTCCGCGCCCTCGCCACCGACCTCGTTGGGCCAGCCGGTGCCCGGGAAGAGGGTGCGCGGACTCTCGTGGATCGAGATGGTGAGCACCCGGGGGTCGTCCCAGAAGTGCTGCTGCACCCCGTCGCCGTGGTGTACGTCGACGTCGACGTACGCGACCCGCTCGACCCCTTGGTCCAGCAGCCACTGGATGCTCACCGCCAGGTCGTTGTACACGCAGAATCCGGACGCGCGGTCGGGCATCGAATGGTGCAGGCCACCGGCGAAGTTGACTCCATGATCGGCCTCTCCCCGATAGACCGCCTGCGTCACGGAGAGAGTGGCTGCGCACACGAGTTCGGCGTAGGTGTGCATGTCGGGGAAGATCGGCACGTCGTCGGTGCCCAGCCCGTGACTGCCGTGAGTCTCGGCCTGCACGGCCGCCACATACTCGGGGGTGTGCACGCGGTGCAACAGGCCGTCGGGCAGCGGGGCCGGTGAGACCAGGGCGAGGTTTGGGTCCTCGATCAGGCCGAAGTCCCGCGACAGCCGGTAGGCCAACTGCACCCGCACCGGCGCCAGCGGGTGTCCGGGGCCGAAGTCGTAATGCCGAAGTTCATCGTCCCAGACGAAGGCGACCCGGTGGCTCATGTCAGACACGCTACCGACCCTGCTCCCTCCGGCGGGTTCGAATCAACTCCGGCGGTGCTGGGAGTACGGTGTCGGCCATGGGTGTGGTTGCGATCGTCGGGGCCGGCGTGATGGGTGAGGCACTGCTGTCGGGGTTGCTGCGCGGTGACCGGATGGGCGACACGTTCGTCGTCGCCGACAAGCGACTGGACCGGGTGGTGGAGTTGCGGGACCGGTACGGCGTCGAGACCGCCACCAACGTCGAAGCGGCCCGCGAAGCAGATGTCGTGGTGCTGGTGGTCAAACCCCAGGACATCTTCACCGTCGCGCAGGAGATCGCCGGAGAACTCAAACCCGACGCACTGGTGGTATCGCTGGCGGCTGGCGTGACGACCGCTTCCCTGGAGCAGCGCCTGCCCGCGGACACCCCCGTGGTGCGGGTCATGCCCAACACTCCGGCGCTGGTCGACCAGGGCATGTCCGCCGTCTCGCCGGGGGCTCACTGCACCGAGGATCACGTGGCGATGGCAGTACGGCTCATGGCGTGCGTGGGCAAGGTCGTCGAGGTGCCCGAACGACTGCAGGATGCGGTCACCGCGATCTCCGGGTCAGGTCCGGCGTACATCTTCTTCACCGTCGAGGCCATGATCGAGGCCGGCGTGGGCCTTGGCCTGCCGCGGCGCCTGGCCACGGAGTTGACGCTGCAGACTGTGTTCGGCGCGGCCACCATGCTGCGGGAGACCGGCGAACACCCGGTTGTGCTGCGGGAGAACGTCACCTCGCCGGCCGGCACCACGGCGGCGGCATTGCGGATCCTGGAGGACCACAAGGTGCGCGCGGCGTTTCTCGCCGCGTTGGAGGCCGCCCGCAACAGGTCGATCGAACTGGCCGGCGGCTGAGGCCGGCCGGGTCGCAGCCGCCCGCCGCGGAGCAGCGTGATGAGCGGGCAGTAGGGCCAGCCGGAGCACAACCAGCCCCTTGTGCAGGGTGGTCCATCAATCCCGACCACCATCCGAAGGTCGGCTTCGGCGCTCAGAACGGGGTCGGGATGCGGTGCAGCGGCATGTCGGGCTCGACGTACCCGCGGGGGGTGGGCTTCCTGGGCATCGTCGTCTGCGACGGCGGCAGCGGCTCGTAAGGGATCTGGCTGAGCAGGTGCGAGATGATGTTCAGCCGGCCGCGCTTCTTGTCGTCGTTGTCGACCACGAACCACGGCGCCCATGCCGTGTCGGTTGCCGCGAGCATTGCGTCCCGCGCCCGGCAGTACTGGTAGTGGCGGCTGTAGGACTTCAGATCCGTCGGGGACAGCTTCCACACCTTGCGGGGGTCGTCGATCCGGTTGCCCAGCCGCCGGGTCTGCTCGGCAACGCTCACGTTGAGCCAGTACTTGAGCAAGATGATCCCGTTGTCGACCATGGCCTTCTCGACCGCGGGGGTCATCTCCAGGAACCTGTCTGTCTGCTCCTGTGTGCAGTACCCCATCACCGGCTCGACGCCGGCCCGGTTGTACCAACTGCGGTCGAAGATCGCGACCTCGCCGGCCGACGGGAAGTGCGCCATGTAGCGCTGGACGTACATCTGGGACTGCTCGCGCTCGGTCGGGGCGGGCAGTGCGATGTGCTTGAACACCCGCGGGCTGGTGCGCTCGGTGATGCGGCGGATCGTGCCGCCCTTGCCCGCCGAGTCCAGGCCCTCGAACACGATGCAGATCTTCGCCCCTGAAGTCTTGACCCACTCCTGCATGGCCACCAGTTCGCCCTGCAGCACACGCATGTGCTGCTCGTATTCCTTGTTCTTCATCTTCGGCGGTGGACCCGATGCCCGCCCTTGTTCATCGACTGGTGCCGGGCTCTTTGCCTTCTTGTGCTTCTTGCCCATGATCGCCACTCCTCGCGTCGGCCGGTGCACGACGAGACTACCCGCGGATCGCGGTCGCGGGGTCCAATCTCGGGTGAGCGGCGGCGGCGCCGTTAGGACTTCGAGGTCATCGACCGCAGGAACAGCGCCATGTTCCCCGGCTTCTCAGCCATGCGGCGCACCATGTAGCCGTACCACTCGGCGCCGTACGGGATGTAGACACGCATGCGTTCCCCGGCCTTGACCAGCCGCCGCTGCTCCTCAGGGCGCACGCCGTAAAGCATCTGGTGCTCGTAGGTGCCCTTGGCGCGGTCGGCCCGCGTGGCCAGGGCACCGGCGATTTCGACCAGCCGTGGGTCGTGGGAGGCGATCATCGGGTAGGAAGGGGAGTCGAACAGGATGCGCATGCACCGCACGTACGCCTTGTCGACGTCAACCTTGGCCTGGAAGGCCACCGACTCCGGCTCTTTGTAGGCCCCCTTGCACAACCGGATGCGCGAGCCCTCGTAAGCCAGGTCCCGGCAGTCCTGCTCGGTGCGGTACAGGTATGCCTGCAGCACCGCCCCGGTGCCCGGGAAGTCCTGGCGCAACTCCCGCAGGATGGCCAATGTGGAGTCCGTAGTGGTGTGGTCCTCCATGTCCAGCGTCACGGTCGTGCCCGCGGCCTTCGCCGCCTCGCAGATCACCCGCGCGTTGTCCAGGGCGATCTTCTCGCCTTCCCCGGACAGCGCCTGCCCGACAGCGGAGAGCTTGACGGACACCTCGGCGGCGGCGGCGAGGCCGGCCTCGTCCAACCCCGCCAGCAGTCGCACGTAGGCGTCGCGGGTGGCATCGGCCTGACCTCGCTCCAGGATGTCCTCGCCGAGGTGGTCGATCGTGCTGAGCAGCCCCTCACCGGCGAGTTCACCGGCGGCACGTACTGCGTCCGGCTCGGACTCCCCTGCCACGAACCGGGCCACGACCGAACGGGTCACAGGGGCGCTGGCCGAGATCTCCTGGATTCTCTTCTGCCGCGACAGGCTCAACAGCGCACGCCGGATCACAGACGACCTCCTCGCTACGGTTCCCCGTCAAGGCTAGCCGCCGGCACTGTCCCTTGGCACGGTGGTCTTCGAGCCCCCGGCGCCACGGCTCGGCGGCTTCTTCGGCTTCTGCAGTGGCTTGGTGGGGTCCAGCCAGTTCTGGATGGTGGGGGCGACGAGCTTCACCAACTCGTCCTCCGGCATCGACGCGACCGGCTCCAGTCGCACGATGTAGCGCGTGGTGCCGATGCCCATGAGGTACGACATGATCAGGTTCACCCGCAGGCGGGCGTCGGGCACGCCCAGGGTCCGGACGAGGCGGTCCACCATGGAACGCTCGATGAAGTCCTGCATCCCGCGCGCCGCTTTCGTCGCGGAGGCACCGGCCTGGAACAAAGCGATGAAGTCGTTGCGGCTGCCCTCGTCGGCCAGCAGGTCCAGGGTGGCCCGGGTCAGCCGCTCCCCCATCCCGTCGAGGCCGGGGGCTACGAGTTGCGGCATCGCACTGGCGGGGTCGAACGGCAGGCGCATCGCCGCCGCGAACAAGGACTCTTTGGAGTTCCAGTAGCGGTTGACCACCTCCGGGGCCACGCCGGCGGCGGCGGCCACCCCCTTCATCGAGGTGCGCACGTAACCACGGGCGTGGAAAGCCGCCCGGGCTGCGTCGAGCACGGCATCGCGGACGTCGTCAGATCCCATGCGTCACAGCCTATGGGCAGCGTGCCGGTGCCGGAACGCGTCAGGGGTGTTGCCGGGATACTCGGTTGCCGGTTCCTAGCTTCACGGCAGGTCGAGGTGGAGCCGGGCGAAAGCCAGCGCCTCGACCAGATCACGCTCTCGCTGCGCGCGGTTGGGTGCCTTGCGGGTGCTCACCTCCACGACCACCACCCCGTCGAACCCGTTGCCGGCCAGGGTGTCGAGCACCAGTCCGCACGGCTGCGTGCCCTGTCCCGGGATCAGGTGCTCGTCCCGGTTGCTGCCACTGCCGTCGGCGAGGTGGATGTGCGCCAGCGAGCCACCCAGGTCCGCGGCCATGCGCTGCGGATCGGTGCCGCTGACTGCGGTGTGCGACAAGTCCAGGGTGGTGTGCGGGTAGTCCTCGTCGCGGATGTCCCACCCCGGGGAGTAGGCCGCGACCTCCCGGCCGCCGGCGCGCCATGGGTACATGTTCTCCACCGCGAAGCGGATGTCGGTCTCGTCCTGCATGCGACGCAGACCGCGCAGGAAGTCGCGGGCATACTCGCGCTGCCAGCGGAAGGGCGGGTGCACGACCACGGTGTCCGCGCCCAGGGTCTCCGCCGCCGCCCGGGCTCGCACGAGTTTGGCCCAGGGGTCGCTGCCCCACACCCGTTGCGTGATGAGCAGGCAGGGCGCGTGGATGGCGAGGATCGGGATCGCGTAATGGTCGGACAGCCGGCGCAGGGCATCGGGATCCTGCGAGACCGCGTCGTTCATCACCATGACCTCGACGCCGTCGTAGCCCAGTCGCGACGCCATCTCGAAGGCCGCCGCGGTGGATTCCGGGTACACCGAGACGCTGGACAGCGCCACCTTGGTCCGTGATCTGCCCGCCCCGCCGGAAACCGCACCCGTCACGGGACCAGTGTCACCCGTCCGAGGTACCGCCGTGCGCTGCGGGGCTCAATCCGACGGCGTCATGAACAGGTCGAGGCGCTCCAGGATGACCCCTTCGCGCAGGGCCCACGGGCAGATCACCAGTTCTGAGAGCCCACCGATGTCCATCACAGCCTCGGCGACCATCGCACCGGCCACCAGTTGCCGGGCCCGGCCCACCGACACCCCGGGCAACTCGGCCCGCTTCGCCGCAGGCATCTCCGCCAGTTTGGGGAGCCAGGTGCGCAGGTCGTCACGGCGCAGCGTGCGGCGCACATACTGGCCCTCGGCACTGGGCGCAGCGCCGGCGATCCGGGCCAGTTGCTTGAGCGTCTTGCTGGTGGCCACGGCCAACTCCGGCGGCCCGTACCGGATCAGCCGGCCGACATCGGCCGCCACCTCGGCACGGACCTTCTTGCGTAAGGCTTTCAACTGCGACGGCTTGGGTGGGTCGTCGGGCAGATGATCGCGGGTCAGCCGGCCGGCCCCCAGCGGCAGCGACATCGCCACGTCCGGGTCCTCGTCAGCGCCCGTGGCCAACTCCAGGGAACCGCCGCCGATGTCCACCACGAGCAGTCGGCCGCTGGACCACCCGAACCAGCGGCGCACCGCCAGGAACGTGACCCGCGACTCCCGCTCCCCGCTCATCAGGTCCACGTCGACGCCCGTGCGCTGCTTGACCTCGGCCAGCACATCGTCGCCATTGGGGGCCTCCCGGATGGCGCTGGTGGCGAAGGCCATGACCTCGGTCACCCCCGCGTCCTCCGCGATCTCCAGGGAGTCGGTCACGAAGCGCACCAGCGCCTTCGACGCGGCTGGGGCGATGGTCCCCTCGGGCGTGAGATGCTCGGCCAGCCGCAACTCCTCCTTGTGGGACAGGGCAGGCAGGGGGGCCGCGCCGTGATGGGCATCGACCACCAGGAGGTGAGCGGTGTTGGATCCGATGTCCAGCACGCCGAGTCGCATGGCTCCAGGGTATGCCTCGTAGTCTGGGCCGGTGCCCGAAGTTCCCTTGGATTTCCCGCGTGATTGGCTGGAGTTCACCGACCCCGACGATCCGGATCGGGTGTACCGGTGTGACCTGACCTGGTTGACCAGCCGCTGGACGTGCATCTTCGGACGTGGCTGCGGCGGGATCTCCGAGCACATGCCCGACGGTGGGTGCTGCACCCTGGGCGCCCACTTCAGCGACAAGGACGACCGCAAACGCGTGGAGGGCTGGGCCAGCAGGCTCACCGCAGCGGACTGGCAGTACCACGACGTCGCCGAGCGCAAGGGCATCGTCATGAAGGACGCGGAGGGCAGCAAGCAGACCCGGGTCGTGGACGGCGCCTGCGTGTTCCTCAACCGCGGCGACTTCAACGGCCCCACCGGGTGTGCGCTGCACAGCCTGGCCGTGCGCGAGGGCGTCTCCCCGGTCCGGACAAAGCCGGACGTCTGCTGGCAGTTGCCGATCCGCCGGACCTACGAGCACGTCGATCGCCCGGACGGCACCACTGTGCTGCTCGTGGGGATCGGGGAGTACGACCGGCGCGGCTGGGGCCCGGGCGGGCATGACCTGAACTGGTACTGCTCCTCGAACACCGAGGCACACGTGGCCGCCGAGCCGGTGTACGTCACCGAGCGCGACGGCCTGGTGGAGATGATGGGCGCCGCGGCGTACGACGTGCTGGCGCAGGCGTGCCGCGTGCGCGAACAGCACCGGCGCCGCGGTGCGGACATCGCCCGGCACCCGGCCGATCCGGCGTAGCCACCGCTGTCCACACCCCGGCGCGGCAGGCAGGTCCTTGTCGCACCCCGCACCTAGGTTGGTGACCGTGGCGACCAGGACCGAGTACCAGTGCAGCGAATGTGGCGGCCGCACGGCCAAGTGGCTGGGCAAGTGCCCGGGGTGCGCCCAGTTCGGCACCCTCACCGAAGTCGCCCCCACCCAGCGGCCCAAGGCGGGCTCCAAGACCAAGGGCCCGTCCGCAGCACCGAGTCGCGCCGCGCGCCCCGTGATCGATCTGCGGTCCCACACCCATGAACGGCGCAGTACCGGGCTCGGTGAGTTCGACCGGGTGCTCGGCGGGGGGCTGGTGCCGGGACAAGTGGTGCTGGTGGCCGGCGAACCCGGGGTGGGCAAGTCGACACTGCTGCTGGACGTGGGGCACCGCTTCGCCGAGCACAACGGACCGGTGCTGTACATCTCCGGGGAGGAGTCTGCCGAACAGATCGGGCTGCGGGCCCGGCGGATCGGGGCGCTGCATTCCCGTCTGCTCATCGCCGACGAGACCGAACTGGAGCAGGTGCTGGCCCACGCGGCGCATGTGAGACCCGCCCTGCTGATCGTGGACTCGGTGCAGACCATCGCCACTTCGGCGATCGACTCCCGGGCCGGTGGGGTGGCGCAGGTGCACGAGGTGACCCAGGTGATCACGCAGTGGGCCAAGGGCCACCACCTGCCGACGCTGCTGGTGGGGCAGTCGACCCGCGAGAACTCCGTGGCCGGGCCCCGGGCACTGGAGCATCTGGTGGACACCGTCGTCACGTTCGAGGGCGACCGCACCTCATCGTTGCGGATGTTGCGCTCGGTGAAGAACCGCTTCGGCCCCACCGACGAGGTTGCCTGTTTCGAGCACGACGAGGACGGACTCCAGGAGGTCGCCGACCCCTCCTTCCTGTTCCGCAAGGTGCGTGAACAGCCGGTTCCCGGGTCCTGTCTCACGGTCACCATGGAGGGCCGGCGGCCGTTGCTGGCCGAGATCCAGGCGCTGGTGGCCGGCACCGCCGCGCAGACCCCGCGCCGGGCCGCGACCGGGCTCGAACTCAACCGCAGCACGATGCTGGTGACAGTCACGGAGAAGGCCGGCGGCCTGCAACTGGGCAACCGCGACGTGTATGTCGCCACGGTCGGGGGCGCAAAGGTCAACGACCCGGGCAGCGACCTCGCCCTGTGCCTGGCGGTGGCCTCCGCCCGCCTGGACACCGCCCTGTGGAGCGACACGGTCGCGATCGGTGAGGTGACGCTGTCCGGTGATCTGCGGGTGGTGCCCGGGCTGGCCAAGCGCGTGGCGGAGGCGGCCCGGCTCGGTTTCAGCCGGGTGATCATCCCCGCCGATGCCCGCCGCCACCCGGAGGTGGTACGTGCCACCGACGGTCTGCAGGTGCAGCCGATCAACCGGCTCAGTGACGTGCTCGGAGCCATCCGGCGGGCCCCGGGACCCCGGCTTCGGGGCCGACCGGAGCTCCACGCGGTCGAGGCGCCCTTCTGAGCCCGCCGCCTCAGCGTGCCGCCACCGGCGATGGCGGGTCATAATGCGTCAAAGGCGAGGAGAACGATGGACCGAGGGGCGCGCATGCGAACCGCGCTGTCGCAGGTCGCCCCGGGCACCGACCTGCGGGAAGGCCTGGAACGGATTCTGCGCGGGCGCACCGGCGGGCTGATCGTCCTGGGCAACGACGACGTCGTCGATCAGATCTCAGGCGGCGGTTTCCGGATGGATGTGGAGTTCTCCTCCACTGGTCTGCGGGAACTGGCCAAGATGGACGGCGCAGTGATCCTCGACCGCAATGCCACCCGCATCCTGCGAGCCGCGGTGCAGTTGCTGCCCGACGCCGCCATCCCCACCCAGGAGACGGGGACCCGCCACCGCACAGCCGAGCGCGTGGCCGTGCAGACCGGCTTCCCCGTGATCAGCGTGAGCAAGTCCATGGAGACAATCGCGCTGTACTACGACGGGCACCGCAAGGTCCTCGAGGACTCCACGGCCATCCTGGGCAAGGCCAATCAGGCTCTGGCCACCCTCGAGCGCTATCGCCAGCGGCTCGACGAGGTCGGCTCGACGCTGTCGGCCCTCGAGGTCGAGGATCTGGTCACAGTACGCGACGTCCTGCTGGTCACCCAGCGCCTGGAGATGGTGCGCCGCATGTCCGCGGAGATCGATGAGTACGTCGTGGAACTCGGCGTCGACGGCCGCCTGCTCGACCTGCAGTTGCGGGAGGTCGTCAGCGGGGTCGGCACGGATCAGATACTGCTGCTGCGGGACTACCTGCTGGACGCCGACGCGTACCAGAACACGATCACGGTCCTCGACCAGGCGGAGGACACCGCGCTCGTGGACGTCCTGCAGTTGGGCCAGATAATGGATCTTGCCGGGGACCTCGAAGGACTGGACCAGCCGCTGAGCCCCCGCGGCTACCGTCTGCTCGGCCGCGTGCCACGCCTGCCGGATGCGGTGGTGGAACGGCTCATCGGTCAGTTCGGGAGCCTGCAGAAACTGTTGGCGGCGTCCATCGACGATCTGCAGTCCGTCGACGGTGTCGGCGAGACGCGGGCGCGCAGCGTGCGCGATGCGCTGTCGCGGCTGGCGGAGTCCTCGATCCTGGACAGATACCAGTGATCAGCCGAGGCTGAATGTCACCGGGTCGCTGGTGACGGTGCTGTTGGACGCCTCCACCTGGTAGGCCCCCGCCGCTGCCGGGGTGGCGTCCTGGCAGCCGTTGGCGGTCACGGTCCCGTCCCACGTGCCCTTGACGGCGAACGCCTCACCAGCCGGGATCTCCTCCTCCTGGGAGTCGCCTGCGGGCGAGCACGCATCCGAGGTCCAGACGTCGAAACCACCGGAGGTCACGGTGAACGTGTTCGCCGCCGGTCCCACATCCCGCACACAGGGGACGCTGGCGGTGTTGGTGATCTTCATGACGAACTCCACGGGTCCGCCGACGGTGTACGTCTGCTGAGTCATGCTGACGCTGACGACGACGTCGGTGTCCGAGCAGGCCGCCCCGGAAACCGACGCCGACGGCGACGCCGACCCACTGGTCGTCGGTGCGGCGCTGCTCAGCGTCGGCAGCGGAGTGGGGCTGGCCGTGGCCGCCACCGGGGCTGACGAGCCACCCGGCGAGATGAGCCACCACAGTAGTCCGAGGACTATGACCACCCCGAGGATCACCACGATCCGGCGCCGCCAGTAGACACTGGCCGGTTCCGGTCCGACCGGATGCAGCAACGAACTCATGACAGCCACGGTATGCAAGCCTCGCACGGGCGGTGACGACCGGGTCGGGTGACAATGGCGGGGATGGCCCACCTCGACCGCACCGTCGTGCAGTGGTTCGCGAGCAATCGCCGGGACCTACCGTGGCGCTCGAGCACGCCGTGGGGTGTGTACGTCAGCGAGATCATGCTGCAGCAGACCCCCGTCTCCCGTGTCCTGCCCGCCTGGCACGCGTGGCTGCAGCGGTGGCCGGAGCCAACCGCCCTCGCCGACGACTCGGTGGGCGAGGCGATCCGCGCCTGGGGGCGCCTCGGTTACCCGCGGCGCGCCAAACGCCTGCACGAGGCGGCGGTGCTGATGCGTGACCGGTTCGGCGGCGTGGTGCCCGACACCGAGGCGGACCTACGCGCCCTGCCGGGCGTCGGCGAGTACACCGCGGCCGCCGTGGCTGCGTTCGCCTACCAGCGGGAGGCGGTCGTCGTGGACGTCAACGTGCGCCGCTTGCTGTCCCGGGTGCTGACCGGCCGCGAACCGGCACCGTCGTTCACCGCCGCGGAGAGGGCCTTGGCCGAACAGGTGCACGCAGGACTCGAGGTCCCCTCCCCCACCTGGGCGGCGGCCTCCATGGAGTTCGGCGCACTGGTCTGCACGGCACGTTCCCCGCGCTGCGGCACCTGCCCGCTGGCCCCGCAGTGCGACTGGGTGCCCGGTCAGCGGGTCGGACGCACCCAGACGTATGAGGGGACCGACCGGCAGGCTCGCGGCGCGGTGCTGGCCGTGCTGCGTGTGGGGCCGACGGACAACTTCGACTGGCCCGATCCCGCCCAACTCGAGCGGGCATTGACCGGCCTGCTCGCCGACGGGCTCATCGTCCACGGGCAGCAGTGGTCACTGCCCGGGTGAGGACTGCCGGGCTCAGCCTTCGGCAGCCTCGACCGGCGGCACGTCGGGGGCGGTCGCCGCCTCCGTGCCGGTGAAGGTGAAGACCGCGTTGGTCCCCTCCCCCTCGGCGTCGACCAGGACGATCTGCCCTGGGCCGATCTCACCGAACAGGATCTTCTCGCTGAGCGCATCCTCGATGTCGCGTTGGATGGTCCGGCGCAGCGGCCGGGCACCCAGCACCGGGTCGTATCCGCGGATCGCGAGGGCGTCCTTGGCCGACTGGGTGAGTTCGATGCCCATGTCCTTGTCCCGCAGCCGCTCGTCGAGCTTGGCGATCATGAGATCGACGATCAGCACGATCTCATCACGGGTCAACTGGTGGAACACGATGATGTCGTCGATGCGGTTGAGGAACTCCGGCCGGAAGTGGTTCTTCAACTCCTCGTTGACCTTGGCCTTCATCCGCTCGTAGGTGGTCTTCGTGTCGTCCTCGTTGGCGAACCCGAGATTGATGCCGCGGGCGATGTCGCGGGTGCCCAGGTTCGTGGTCATGATGATGACGGTGTTCTTGAAGTCCACCACTCGGCCCTGCGAGTCGGTCAGCCGACCGTCCTCGAGGATCTGCAGCAGCGAGTTGAAGATGTCCGGGTGGGCCTTCTCCACCTCGTCGAACAGCACCACTGAGAAGGGCTTGCGGCGCACCTTCTCGGTCAACTGCCCGCCCTCGTCGTACCCGACGTAGCCGGGGGGCGAACCGAACAACCTGGACACCGTGTGCTTCTCGGAGTACTCGCTCATGTCGAGGGAGATGAGCGCGTCCTCGTCGCCGAAGAGGAACTCCGCGAGCGTCTTGGACAGTTCGGTCTTCCCGACGCCGGAGGGCCCGGCGAAGATGAACGACCCGCCCGGGCGCTTCGGGTCCTTCAACCCGGCCCGGGTGCGCCGGATGGCCTGGGACAGCGCGTGGATCGCCTGCTCCTGGCCGATGACGCGCTTGTGCAGCTCGTCCTCCATCTTGAGCAGCCGCTGCGACTCCTCCTCAGTGAGTTTGAAGATCGGGATGCCGGTCGCCGTGGCCAGCACCTCGGCGATCAGCTCCTCGTCGACCTGCGCCACGACGTCCATGTCGCCGGCCTTCCACTGCCGCTCCCGCTCGGTGCGCTCGACCATGAGTTTCTTCTCGGAGTCGCGCAATGACGCGGCCTTCTCGAAGTCCTGCTCGTCGATCGCGGACTCCTTCTCCCGGCGCACGCCGGCGATCCGCTCGTCGAGTTCGCGCAGGTCCGGCGGTGCGGTCATCCGGCGGATGCGCAACCGGGATCCGGCCTCGTCGATCAGGTCGATGGCCTTGTCCGGCAGGAACCGGTCGTTGATGTACCGGTCGGCCAGGGTCGCCGAGGCGACCAGGCGCTGTCGGTGATCGTCACGCGGTGGTGGTTCTCGTACCGGTCGCGCAGGCCCTTGAGGATCTCGATGGTGGGCCAGCGTCGGCTCCTGCACCTGGATCGGCTGGAAGCGACGCTCCAGTGCGGCATCCTTCTCCACGTACTTGCGGTACTCGTCCAGCGTCGTGGCGCCGATGGTCTGCAACTCGCCGCGCGCCAGCATGGGCTTGAGAATGCTAGCTGCGTCGATCGCGCCCTCGGCGGCACCGGCGCCGACCAGCGTGTGCATCTCATCGATGAACAGGATGATGTCGCCGCGGGTGCGGATCTCCTTGAGCACCTTCTTCAGGCGCTCCTCGAAGTCACCGCGGTAGCGGCTGCCGGCCACGAGCGCACCGAGGTCGAGGGTGTAGAGCTGCTTGTCCTTCAGCGTCTCCGGGACCTCGTTGCGCACGATCATCTGCGCGAGACCCTCGACGACCGCGGTCTTGCCGACGCCGGGTTCGCCGATCAGCACAGGGTTGTTCTTGGTCCGGCGGGACAGGACCTGCATGACCCGCTCGATCTCCTTCTCGCGCCCGATCACGGGGTCGAGTTTGGCTTCGCGCGCGGCCTGGGTGAGGTTGCGTCCGAACTGGTCGAGCACCAGCGAACTGGACGGGGTGCCCTCCTGCGGGCCGCCCGAGGTCGCCGGCTCCTTGCCCTGGTAGCCGGACAGCAACTGGATGACCTGCTGGCGGACCTTGTTGAGGTCGGCGCCGAGTTTGACCAGCACCTGGGCGGCCACCCCCTCGCCCTCACGGATCAGCCCCAGCAGGATGTGCTCGGTGCCGATGTAGTTGTGGCCGAGTTGCAGCGCCTCGCGCAGGGACAACTCGAGCACCTTCTTGGCACGCGGGGTGAAAGGGATGTGGCCGCTGGGGGCCTGCTGGCCCTGGCCGATCATCTCCTCGACCTGCTGCCGGACGGCATCCAGCGAGATGTTGAGGCTCTCCAGTGCCTTGGCCGCTACGCCCTCCCCCTCGTGGATCAGGCCGAGCAGGATGTGCTCGGTGCCGATGTAGTTGTGGTTCAGCATCCGCGCCTCTTCCTGGGCGAGGACGACCACCCTGCGGGCACGGTCGGTGAACCTCTCGAACATCCGATGACTCCCATCACCTGAAGACTTCTCACTCTAGCCTCGTACCACGACAACCACGAGCGGCCTTGTGGGCTTCCGGGCTTCGCCCTCGGTGAACGCGACGTGCGACCACCCCAGCCCAAGGCGGGAGCGAAACCGAAACCCGGGAGCGATCCACCCGCGTCGAATCGCTCCCCGACGTCCCCAACCCTCCCGGGTACAGAAAGCGCGCACCGCCGGCGTCAGAGACGATCCAACCCCGCAGAATCGCTCCCCGACGTCCCCAACTCTCCCGGGTACAGAAAGCGCGCACCGGGCCGGCGTCAGAGACGATCCAACCCCGCAGAATCACTCCCCGACGTCCCCAACTCTCCCCGGTACAGAAAGCGCGCACGGCGCGACCGCCCCAGCCCAAGGCGGGAGCGAAACCACAACCCGGGAGCGATCCAACCGCGTCGAATCGCTCCCCGACGTCCCCAACTCTCCCGGGTACAGAAAGCGCGCACCGGGCCGGCTTCACACCCCCCGGGCCCTCAGACGCGCGCCGACCCCACCCGCAGGTCGTGGCACGCGCGCAGGTACGACGACGCTGACCACGCCTGGTACGCCTTGCCCATGGGCCGGCCGGTCCCACCATGGGCCCACGCGTTCATCGCCCAGTCCCCGTGGGACCCGGTCTGGTGGAGGCGGGCGTGTTGGGCGAGCGCCTGGTAGGCCATCCCGCGGTAGCCGAGCCGCTGGATGAACCGCACCCACTGCCCGCCGATGAACGGCCACACGCCGCCGTTGTGATAGTGGTGCGGCAGGTTGAGCAGGTTCACCGTGTAGTAAGGCCGCCAGTCCGGGTCTCCGGAGTGCACCACCGGGTAGAGGTTCTTCACCGGCCAGGGTTCGTTGATCCCCACGCCCCACATGAACCGGAAGGCGATGTGCGCACGCGCTACGTCGAGGAGGTTGAACAGCACGGCCAGGATGTTCCCGTAGACGTCGCAGCGCCAGTTGAAGTCGAACGGCGTGACCTGGGCCAGCAGGTACCGGGTGTCGCCCACACCGAGTTGGCGCTCGGTGAACCGCAACCCCGCGGCCTCGTCCCCCTCCGGCTTGGTGGTCGGCCAGAACCGGTCGAGGACCACGCCCCGGATCTTCTGCGACCAGCGCAGGTAATCGGCTGCCCGCGCGGACTCCCCGGCCATTTCGAGCATGCGCCCGTACGTCACGTTGGCCCGATACCAGAGCACCTCGTCGACGAGGATGTTGGAACTACGGCCGAACAGATCGGTCCAGTCCCCCGCCTCCGGGATCTCGAGCAGGGCATCGTTGTTGCTGTCGTGGGCGCTGAGCCAGTCCATCGCCCGCTGCAGGGCGCCGAGTTTGTCCAGCAGGAACTCGATGTCGTCGGTGGTCCGCACGTACTCGTACATGGCGATGACGGTCCACAGCCCGGCGTCGATGGCGCTGATCCCACCGACTCCCGAGTAGTCGGGCGTCTCGCTGTCGATGCTGACGTTCGTGGGGATCTGACCGACCGGGTTCATGTGCGTCAGCAGGGTCTCGAGAGTGGCCCTGGCACAGGCCCGGATGGCGGGGTCGTCGACATGCATCGACCCGATCACCGTGATGGATCCGTCGCGTGCCCACACACTGCGGTAGTTCACATCCGTGCCGTGGGCGGCGTTGTCGTGCAGCGAGCACGCCGAGAACCCCAGCGGGGTGATGTTGCGCCGCAACGCGTCCAGCGCCTTCTCGTAACCCGTCTCGATAAGGGCGAGGTCCTCCTCGCTGGGGCCTTCGACATTCTCGGCGTCGATCATCCGCCGGATCGCCGGATCCTTCGGCACGATCATCTGGTCGTCGTAGCGAGGCACCCGGTCGAGCACGCCGAAGTGCTGCAACCCCTCCAGCACGCCGTCGGCGAAGTACTCGCGGGTCTGATAGGTCGCCGCATCTACCGTGCGCGCGGACAACTCCGGTTGTGCGTTCTCCACGATGATCCCGCGGACACCGGGGACCAGGAACATCGCCGCATCGTTGCCCGTGTCGCCGGCGACAATCACCTCGTCCGCAGCTATCCCAAGCCGCTCGATGAGCCACGTCAGGGCCTTGCCCTTGTTGCCCATCCGCGGCAGCACGTCGAGGTCGCGGTCGCTGGAGTACACGACGTTGACGTTCAAGCCGGCCGCATCGAGGACGTACTCGAGCTCGTCGATCGTGTGGTCCTCTGCGCCCTCGAGATACCAGCTCGACTTGTACTGGTGCTGGAACTCCTGCGGCTGCCGGCGCGCGTCGGTGGTGGCCTGCACGATGCGCTCGATCTTCGAGCTGTCCCAGCCGTCGGCCAGCGCGTCCGTGAAATCGTGCATCAGCTCGTGGCGGCCGGCGTCGTAGAGGATCGTGCCCACGCCGCACATCGCGAAGTCCGGCTCGGGCAGGCCGGTGCTGGCGATCACCTCCAGGGTGTCGTCCAGCAGCCTGCCGGTGGCATAGGTCAGCAGCGGGCGATCCGCTTCAGGAATTGTGTGCCACGCGAGGGCGAAGCGCGCGGTGGCATCCGGCTTGCCCAGCAGCGTGCCGTCGAGGTCGGAGCAGAACATCCGCACGGACATGGGTCTCTCTCTCAGCGAGCCGGTGGGGGAACAGTACCGCCGACCGCAGGCTCAGTCGAAGCCGTCGCCGATGTCGAAGCCCGGCGCGCCGCGCGACTCCACCGCGCTGACGAGTTGCTGGGCGATCCCGGTCCAGGTGAACAGGGAACGCACACGGTGGGCACCCTCGCGGTGCAGCCGTGCGCGCAGCCGCGGATACTTCAGTGCCTGCAGCAGAGCGATGCCGAACTCGTACTTGTCGGTGGTGTCTGCGTACAGGGCCTGCTTGCCGAAGTACACCGACCGCCACAGCCCCCCGTGGATGGTCATCACCGTCGGTGCCCCGCAGGCCATCGCCTCCACGGCCGTCATCCCGAACGGTTCGTAGCGGCTGGACAGCGCGAAGACGTCGGCGGCGCGGTAATAATCGGGCATCTCGTCGTCGCTGAGGGACCCGGTCAACAACACCCGGTCGGCCAGGCCGTACCCGTGGATCTTGTCCTCGATCTCGGTGAGGATCTCGTTGTCGCCGTAGTCCGAGGACTCCACCCCGCAGGCGATCCGCAGCCGCGCCTCGGGCACCCGCTCGGCCACGACGCTGAACGCGTCGACCAGCAGGTCGAAGCCCTTGTTCCTGGCCAGCCTTCCGATGGAGGCGATGACCAGCCCCTCGTACCCGAGCTGGTCCCGGATGCTGTCGCGGGTGGCCTCGCTGACCGGGTAGAAGCGGTTGTCGTCGTAGCCCGGCGGGATCATGCGCAACTGCGACGTCGGGACCTCGTAGCCGTTGTGCAGCAGGTCGGCCTGCTGCGGGGACGTCGCCACCACGAGATCGCACTCCCGGTACAGCGTCGACTCGTGGTGGATGCGGCGGCTGAAGTTGTACTGCTGCTCCTGTTCGGCCGCGCTCTTGTCGCTGTCCGCGGCCATCTGCTCGCGCTTCCACATCCCGAGGGAGTGCGGGGTGTGGACGTGCGGGACATCGAGCACCTCCGACAGGTGCTGCCCGGCCAGCCCGGCGTCCCAATAGTGGCTGTTGATGAACTCGTAGTTCAGGCCCTTGGCGCGGATGAAACGCAGCGCGTTCTCGCCCCATTCGGGCAACTTCTTGTAGAGGTACTCCTTGGGGATGAAGTCCGCGCCGCCGCAGGGCATCCGGATGATCCGCACGTCGTCGTCGACGACCTCGATCTGCCGCTGTTTCTCGAAGCGCCGCGTCCAGATGTCGACCCGGAAGCCCAGTTGCGCCAGCTTGCGCGACAACTCCAGGACATACACCACCTGACCGCCGGTGTCCGGGGCCCCGAGCGGAGGTTCGGCAGCCACGTACCCGTGCGTGGAGATCATGGCTATCCGTTGCTTACGCCGCCTGGTGGCCACGTCGAATCACACCCCTCGGTCACACTGCACCTCACAGTACCCAGATTCGACGCCCGTACGCGGGGCCTCGGCAGACTCGTCGTCCGGCCTCGGCCCGGCTGCCGGGGCTACCCTTGGGCCGCGTGAGCGAGTACGAGCGGATGAAGCAGGCCGGCGGCATGGCAGGCGGCCCCGAACAGGCTGGACCGTGGTACCAGTGGGGGCCGTACCTCTCCGAGCGCGCCTGGGGCACGGTGCGCGAGGACTACTCCCCGGACGGCAACGCCTGGAAGTACTTCCCGTTCGACCACGCCCACGCGCGCGCCTACCGCTGGAACGAGGACGGCATGGCCGGGCTGTCCGACCTGCTACAGGACACCTGCTTCGCCCTGGCCTTCTGGAACGGCAAGGACAAGGTGCTCAAGGAACGCCTTTTCGGTGTCGACGGACAGCAGGGCAACCACGGCGAGGACGTCAAGGAGTACTACTGGTACCGCGATGCCCTGCCCTCCCACGCGTTTCTGCGCTGGCGCTACCACTACCCGCAGGCCACGTTCCCCTACGACGACCTGCTGGCCACCAACGCAGCGCGCGACCGGACCGAGCCGGAGTACGAACTCATCGACACCGGGGTCTTCGACGACGACCGCTACTGGGTCATCGACGTGGACTACGCCAAAGCCACCCCCACCGACATCAGCATCCGCATCACCGTGACCAACGCCGGGCCCGACGAAGCGACTCTGGACGTGCTGCCGACCCTGTGGTTCCGCAACACCTGGGGCTGGGGCCGGGGGCACCCGGTACCCGAGATCCGGGTGGACTCCGGTGCGCTGATCGCCACCCACTGGCGCTCCGGGACCTACCACCTCGACCCGGGGCCCCTGCCGGACGGGACATCCCCGACCCCGGTGCTCTGCACGAACGAGACCAACGACGAGTTGCTGTTCGGCGCGGAGAACATCACCGCCTACCCGAAGGACGGCATCGACCGCCATGTCCGTCTCGGCGACCCCAGCGTCAACCCGGAGCACCGGGGCACGAAGGGCGCTTGGTGGTACCGGGTCACGGTGCCCGCCGGCCAGACCCGGGAGTTGCGCCTGCGGTTGTGGAAGTCGCCGGACAACAGGCGCGACCCGCAGGCCCTCGGTCGCGCCTTCGAGGAGTTGTTCGCCACCCGGGAGTCGGAGGCCGACGAGTTCTACGGCGACCTGGCCCCTGAGAACTGCCCGAAGGCCGAACTGGTGGCCATGCGCGCAGCCTTCGCCGGCCTGATCTGGAGCAAGCAGTTCTACCGCTACGACATCCAGCGCTGGCTGTCGGGCGACCCCGGGCAGCCGGCCCCGCCGCCACCGGACCAGCGGCGCAACCACAACTGGCAGCAGGTCGACGCCTACGACGTCATCTCGATGCCGGACGCCTGGGAGTACCCGTGGTTCGCCGCGTGGGACCTGGCGTTCCACACCGTGGTGTTCACCCACGTCGACCCGTCGTACGCGAAGTACCAACTGCTGCTCATGTGCCGGGAGTGGTACATGCATCCCAACGGCGCCCTGCCCGCCTACGAGTGGAACTTCGGTGACATCAACCCACCGGTGCACGCCTGGGCGGCGCTGCGCGTCTTCGAGATCGACGGCACCCAGGACTACGACTTCCTCCAGGAGGTCTTCCAGAAGCTGCTGATGAACTTCACGTGGTGGGTCAACCGGGTCGACGTCGAGGGCAACAACGTCTTCCAGGGCGGCTTCCTGGGACTGGACAACGTAGGCCCGATCAACCGCTCGCAACTGCCCGAGGGCTGCGCTCTGGAGCAGGCCGACGGCACGGCGTGGATGGCCTTCTACTGCCTGTCCATGCTGCGCATCGCGTTGCGCCTGGCCGAGCACGAAGCGGTCTACGACGCCATGGCGCTGAAGTTCGCCGAGCACTTCGCGGCCATCACCGACGGGATGGCCGCCAGCGGGATGTGGGACTGGCAGGAAGGTTTCTTCTACGACCAACTGATGCGGCCCGACGGCACGCAGCAACCGCTGCGGGTGCGCAGCATCGTCGGGCTCATCCCGATCCTGGCCGCCGCCTGGATCGAGACCGACCGCGCCCTGCAGCGCAACACCCGGCTCTACGAACGGTTCGCCGACTTCTTGCGCCGCCGCGGGCTGGACAGCATCGATTCCGGCCGTGCCGGCTTCGTCTACCGCTCCCCGGAGCAGCACAAGTTGTTGCTCACCGTGCTGGACCCCGAACGCCTGCGCCGGGTCATGCTGGAGGTCCTCAGTGAGGACTCCTTCCTGTCCCCCCACGGGCTGCGCAGCCTGTCCAAGCGCCACCAGGCCGCTCCGTTCAGCGTGGCCATCGACGACGAGTCGTTCAAGGTGGACTACGAGCCCGCAGAGTCCACCACCTCCATGTACGGGGGGAACTCCAACTGGCGCGGTCCCGTCTGGTTCCCCATCAACCACCTGGTCATCGAGGCCCTCGAGCGGTACTACATGTACCTCGGGGACTCGTTCCAGGTCGAGTGCCCCACAGGCAGCGGCGACATGGCCGACATGCGGCAGGTGGCCGACGAACTGCGCAGGCGGCTGATCAGCATCTTCGTGCCCGACGAGAACGGCCGGCGGCCGGTGTTCGGCGATACCAGCAAGTTCCAAAGCGATCCGCGGTGGAACTTCGCGCCGTACTTCTACGAGTACTTCCACGGCGACAACGGCGCGGGGCTCGGGGCCAGCCACCAGACCGGGTGGACCGGACTGGTCGCCGACCTGATCATCGGCCGGCGGGGCTGACGCTCACCGCGCAACGGCGGCACCGAGGTACCAGCCGGCGATGGCGGCCGCCATCCCCGCGGCAAGACTGGCGCCGACGTTGAGCAGGGACTCCGCGCGGGACCCCTCCTCGGCCAGGCGCACGGTCTCGAAACCGAAGGTGCTGAAGGTGGTGAACCCACCGCAGAACCCGGTGCCGACCAGCAGCGCCACTTCGGACGGCACCCGGGCGCCGAGGATGAAGCCCAGCAGCAGTGACCCCGCGACATTGATCGTGAAGGTCCCCCAGGGGAACACGCTGTCGTGGCGGGACTGCACGAACCGGTCCAGCGCCCAGCGGCTCGGCGCCCCGATCGCCGCCCCCAGCATGACCAGCACCAGGCTCACGGGCGGCCCACGTAGGTGATGACCTCCACCGGGTCCATGATGACCAGGCCCTCGGTGATGAGTTCGTCCAGTTCGGGCAGGAAGGCGTCGATCTTGTCGTGGCTGTCCACGATCACGATCACCACCGGCAGGTCCTCACTGAGGCTCAGCAGGCGGTTGGTGTGGATGCGGGACGAGGCGCCGTAGCCCTCGATTCCGCGCAGCACACTGGCGCCGGCGAGGCCGGCAGCGTGCGCCCGGTGCACGATCTCGGTGTAGACCGGTCGGTGGTGCCACTGGTCGCTCTCGCCGAGGTATATCGACAGCCGCATCGCGGGGCCTTGCAGTTTCATGACGCCTCCTTCGGGGCGGAGATGTACCGGGCGGCGGTGATCCCCGCCCAGGTGGCAGTCAGTCCCAGCAGCACGCTGCCGAACAGGTAGACCATTGCGGTCGGCGCCCGGTCGGCCAGCAGCAGGGCACGGGTCTCCGCGGTGTAGGCGGAGAACGTGGTGAACCCGCCCAGCACGCCCACCCCCAGGAAGGGCCGCAAGTACCGGTGGGGCGCCCAGACGTCGAGCAGGAAGACGATCAGAGCCCCGAGCAGGAAGCAGCCCAGCACGTTCTCCACCAGCGTCGCCCACGGGAACCCGGCGCTGGGCAGCGCGAGGGTCAACAGATAGCGCCCGGCACCGCCGATCGCCCCGCCGGCGGCGATGACCAGCACGACGTCCCAGGAGCGCCCCCGCCGCGCCCGCGCCCGGAAGGGGGACGCATCCGGATCCACCGGCAGTTGCCGTTCATCGGCCACGACAGCAAGGCTAGACGCCAGCGCGGCCACGACACGCGCGCAGATCGTCCGAAGGCGGTGTTGATCCGCCGCGGCGTACGGGAGACACTGGGGTGGTGATCGACGCCCTTGCTGCTGCCGTCTTCCTGCTGCCCGCGGAGGACACCCCCGCGCCGACCCCCCCCACGCCAACGACCAGCCCCACGCCGGAGATCAAGAAGGCCCCGCCGCTGCAGGACGTGTACGCGGGCAAGGCGAAGATCCGCCCGGGCATGCAGGGCAAGTCCGTGGAACGGATCCAGGAGCAGCTCAACGGCGTCGGCAAACCGGCTCCCACCACCGGGGTCTACGACCGGAAGACCGTGAAGGCGTACAAGTCCTTCCAGGAGAAGCTCGGCTACTGGCCCACCGGCAACGTGTCCCAGAAGCCCGCCCTGAAACTGAAGAAGCTGTACGGCAACGGCACGTTGCCCAAGGCCTGCAAGACCGGCCGCGTGCTGTGCATCGACAAGACCCAACAGGTGCTGCGGATGATGGTCAACGGCGATCAGAAGCTCGTGACTGACGTGCGCTTCGGTGCCGAGGCCACCCCCACCCGCAATGGCAGGTTCCGGGTCTTCTCCAAGATCCGCTACCTCATCAGCGACCTGGCCGGCACCCCGATGCCGTACTCGCTGTTCTTCAGCGGCGGGCAGGCTGTGCACTACTCCCCCGGATTCCACCGGGACGGCTACAACGGGGCGTCCCTGGGGTGCGTCAACGTGCGCGTGTACCGGGACGCGCGTGAGATCTACCACTCCTCGCCCGTCGGTACCAAGGTCTACGTCTACCGTTCCTAGCCGGCAGGCAAGAATGACCGGGTGCGGCGCTGGAACCTGGTTGTCGATGCGGTGCTCGTGCTCGCCTGCGCCGCCGCCGCCGCTCTGCTGACGCAGGACGCCAACTGGGACCAGTTGCAGTACCACTACTGGTACCCCTGGCAGTTGTTCCACGGCGGTTTCTCCGACCCGGACCTCTACGGGGGCCGCTTCCAGAATCCGCTCCCACAAGTTCCCTTCTACCTGCTCGCCACCGCGCTGCCCCCGATGGCGGCACAGACCCTGCTGGGTGCTCTGGCGGGCGTGGTTGCGGTCATCACCCGGCGCGTCGCCGCCCGGGTGCTGCCTTTGACCGGCGGATGGCTGCTGGCCGCGAGCACCACCGCCGCGGTGCTCGGGATGGTCGGGGCGGGGTTCCGCAGCGAGGTCGGGACCAGCTACAGCGACGTTTTGCTGGCCGGCCTGCTGCTGGGCGGCCTGCTGCTGGTGCTGCGCGAGCAGCCGCTGTTGGCCGGGGTGCTGGCCGGCGCTGCGGCAGGGCTGAAGTACACCGGCGTGCCGTTCAGCGTGGCGATGCTGGTGGCGGTGCTCGTCGTGCGGTGGCGTGGCGCCGGGTGGTGGCTGCTGGGTGCCCTGGGTGGCTGGCTGCTCACCGGCGCCTGGTGGGCCTGGAGTCTGTGGCGGACCTACCAGTCCCCGGTGTTCCCGTTCTGGAACAGCGTGTTCGCCAGCCCCTGGTACCCGTCGGCCGATCTCACCGACGAGCGCTACGGGGTGGCCGGACTGCGCGGCTGGTTGCTGTGGCCCTGGGACATGGCCACCGGCGATGCGCGCGTACTCGACCTGCCGGTGCGCGATCCCCGGTGGCTGCTGCTGGTGGCCGCGATCGTGCTCATCCTGCTGGCCGCACGCCGGCTGACCCGGGCCGGGATCGCCGTGCTGGTATTCACCTTGACCGGCACGTTCGTGTGGCTGGCGCTGTTCGGGGTGATCCGGTACGCGATCCCAGCGGAGATGCTCGTCGGGGTGCTCGTGGTCTGGGCGCTGACGCTCTGGGTGAGCCCCCGGGTCGCGCTCGCGGTGGGCCTGCTGATCACCGTCCTCGCCGGCACCTGGACGCAGTCCGCACAGAGCCGTCGGGTGCCCTTCGGCGACCGCTGGTACGAGGTGGAGGCAGGCGCCTTCGCAGCGGTGGCTCCCGGCGACGTCGTCCTGGTCGACGGCCAGTACCCCAGCACCTTCCTGCTGCCCCAGGCCCTGACGGCCGGCGTCGCGGTGCACGTGGTGCAGAAGGACTTCACCGGTACGCCCCTACAGGGCTGGCTGGAGCGGGATCTGGACGGCGCGAGCCGGGTCTGGGTGGTCACGGGCAGGCCGCCGTCACAGGTCGACCCGGCGATCGGGACGATTGACTACGAGAACTGTTCCCGGATCAGGAGCAATGTGGTCGACCGATGGCTGTGTCCGCTGACCTTGTGAGAACCGCCTGGCACGACGCTGCGGTGGATCGGGCGGCCGTCGCCGCGGCCGCGGCGGCGCTCAGCCGCTCCGGGGTGGTCGGCCTGCCCACGGAGACGGTCTACGGGCTGGCCGCGCACGCGCTGGATGCCGCCGCGGTCGGCCGGGTGTTCGCGATCAAGGGGCGGCCCTCCGATCACCCGGTGATCGTGCACGTCGACGGTCCGGACGCCCTGTCGACGTGGGGCCGCGACGTTCCCGGATACGCCCACGCGCTGGCGCAGGCCCTGTGGCCCGGCCCGCTGACCCTGGTGGTGCCCGCCGCCGACGAGGTGCCCCGTTATCTCACCGGCGGGCAGGACACCGTCGGCCTGCGCTGCCCGGCGCACCCGGTCGCGCTGGCCGTCATCACTGCTGCGGGCGCGGTCGCGGCGCCGAGCGCGAACCGTTTCGGCCAGGTGTCGCCCACCTGCGCCGGCGATGTGGTCAGCGACATCGGCGACCTTCTTGATCCCGCACTCGACGTGGTGCTCGATGGGGGCGAGTGCCCGGTGGGGGTGGAATCGACGATCCTCGACTGCACCGGCTACTCGCCACGGGTTCTGCGCTGGGGTGCTGTCGAGGTCGCCCAGATCGAGCAGATCGCCGGGGTGGCACTGGATCGCGGGTCCTCGCGGGTGCGCGCGCCCGGAGGGCTCGCATCCCATTACGCACCGGCCGCCGCCGTCCACCTGGGCGGCGACGCCACTGCTGGAGAGGGGTTCCTGGCGCTTGCGGGCGTGGCGACCCCGCCGGGTGCCGTGCGCCTGGCCTCGCCGGCGGACACCCGCGAGTTCGCCGCGATGCTGTACCGCGCCCTGCGCGACGCCGATGCCCGCGGGCTGGCCGTGGTGTGGACGATCCCCCCTGCCGACGGTTCCGCCCTGGCCGCCGCCGTGCGGGACCGCCTGAGCCGCGCGGCGGTGCGGCCGGGCTGACGCTGGCGGGTGACTCGCCAAAGGGCCGACGCGCGGCACACTGGACCCATGCGCGCCGTCACCATGACCGCCATCGACCGGATCGCCGCCGGCGAGCGGCCCGACCCCGTGCCCGGCCCCGACGAAGTCCTGCTGCGGGTCGAGGCCAGCGCGGTGTGCCGCACCGACCTGCAGATCCTGCGCGGTGACCTGCCGCCCCACCGCCTCCCACTCATCCCCGGCCATCAGGTGGTCGGCGAGGTGCTCAGCCCCGGGCCTCTGCACGGCCGGCGGGTCGGTCTGGTGTGGCTGGCCCGGGCTTGCGGTACGTGCCGGTTCTGCCGCCGCGGGCAGGAGAACCTGTGCGAGGCCGCGACGTTCACCGGGTGGGACCGCGACGGCGGGTACGCCGAACTCGTGACCGCGCACAAGGACTTCGTGCACCTGCTGCCCGCCGGCGACCCGGTGGCGATCGCACCGCTGCTGTGCGGAGGGGTCATCGGCTTCCGCAGCCTGCGGGTGGCGGGGATCGGCCCGCAGTCCGCGGGCCGCCGGGTGGGATTCTTCGGTTTCGGGGCGTCGGCGACGATCGCCATCCAGGTTGCGAACCACTGGGGCTGCGAGGGATACGTCGTGACCCGCTCCCTGGCTGAGGTGACTCGCGCCCGCGACCTCGGTGCGGCGTGGGCCGGCACCTACGACCAGCAGGTCCCGGTGCCGCTGGACGCCGCGATCACTTTCGCCCCCAGCGGCGACGTCGTCGTGGCAGCGCTGAAGGCGGTGGACCGCGGCGGCACGGTGGCCATCAACGCCATCCACCTCGACCGGATCCCGCAACTGGACTACGACGACCTGTGGTGGGAGCGCAGTCTGCGGTCGGTGGCCAACGTGACCCGTGCGGACGTGCGCGATTTCCTCGCCGTCGTCCCCGCCGCGGGTGTCCGGACGCAGTACGAGGTCCTCCCGTTGGGTGAGGCGCCACGGGCCCTCGAGCGGGTGGAGTCCGGCGATGTTCGCGGAGCCTTCGTGCTGGTCTGAGCATTACGCTGCGGCGTGTGCTCACGAAGGCCCGCGCGTGGCTGATCTCGAAGGACCCGAGCCGTCGCGCGCTGCGCCGGGGCACCCGTGTGGCCCTGGTCGTCCCTGTCACCCTCGGACTGCTACTGCAGATCCCGTGGGTCGAGAAGGGCGCCCTCATGGGGGCCTTCGCCTGCCTGTCCCTGCTGGTCTTCGCCGACTTCGGCGGGCCGTTGAACCAGCGGTTCTTCGCGTACATGGTCACCACCGCCGCAGGCATCCCGTTGATCCTGCTGGGCGCCTACGCCGGCCAGCAACGCTGGACCTCGATCGCCGCGATGGCAGTGGTGGCGATGATCGTGGGGATGCTGGCCGTGTTGCGCGGACTGATCGGCGCCGCGCAGAGCGTGCTCCTGCTGGCCACCGTGCTGGCACTCACGGCATCGACCCCGGCCGTGGTCCTTCCCGACATCGCCTCGTGGACACTGGGCGGCCTGGCCGCCGGGCTGGCCGCCGTCTTCGTGTGGCCCGCGCACCCGAATCAGCCGATCCGCGGGCTCATCGCCGACGTGCTGGACGCCGTTGCGGACGCTGCCGACCTGCGGTGGGTCCACGGCGCCGGGCCGGCCGACCTCGACCCCGTCCGTGATCGGGTGAACGACGCCATCGTCGCCCTGCACGCGAAGTACGACGGCAACCTCCTGCGCCCCTCGGGTGTCACGACCGCGGACCGGGCACTGGCCGAACTCGTCGACGAAGTGAGCCGGCTGCGCTACCTGCAGCACTGGGAGGACGTCTGCGAGGACAAGGATCCGGAGGTGCGCGAGATGACGGCGCGGTTGTGCCAGTTGACCTCGTCCTGCCTGCGCCGATGCGGCGGCCGGCTGCGCGGTGACCGCACACCACTGTCGTCCCAAGAACTGTTCGATGTCCGCGGGGAGAACCTCGACGAGACCGCCGACTGGCTCGACCGCCACCGCCACGACCAGTCGGCGACCTACCTGCGCGAGCAGGTCGAGGACACGTTCCCGGTGCGGATCACCACCCTCATCGCGTCCCGCATCCTCGACCAGACCATCATCATGTCGCCGAAGCCGGGCGACCAGCCGGCGGATCTCCCCGGCGTGCCAGGCATCGCGCCGGTTCGGCCCCCGACCACCTGGGAGCGGCTGCGAATGCACCTGTCGTGGAGCTCCCCCTGGTTCCGCAACGCCGTGCGCTCCGCGGTGGCCCTTTCCCTGAGCATCGCCGTGGCCAAGACGGTGTCACTGCAACACCCGTTCTGGATCGTGCTGGGCACGTTGAGCGCTCTCCGATTCGATGCCCTGGGTACCGGACGCACAGCTCGCCAGGCCCTGGTGGGCACAACGATCGGCGTGCTGGTGTCCGTGATCTTCATCGAGGTGATCGGCAACAACCCGCCGGTGTGGTGGATCCTCTTCCCCATCGCGCTGTTCTGGGCCGCCTACACCCCCGGCACCCTCTCACTGGCGATCGGGCAGGCGGGCTTCAGCTTCGTCGTCATCGTGATGTTCTCCATCCTCACGCCCGCACGCCTGGACACCGCGGCGGCCCGCCTGATCGACGTCGCCCTCGGGCTCGGCGTCAGCCTGCTGGTGAGCCTGCTGATGTGGCCACGCGGCGTGGTGGAGAGCCTGTACCCACGGCTGCGCGAGGCGATGCAGGCGGCGTGTGACTTCTACGTCGCGGCGTCGGAGTGGATGGCCGGGGGCGCCATCGACCGGCGCCTGCTTGGCGAGTACCGCAACCGCTCGAAGAGCGCGCTCGACCGCGCCACTGAAGCCCTGGACCTGTCCATCGTCCAGCGGCCACCGAAGGCAGTCCCCCTCGAGCGGTGGACCGCGCTGGCCAACACCGTGCACCACGTCGATTTCGCCGCCCGGCTGATGCCGCAGGCCGCGGGGATCGTGGCCTTGCGAGGCGATCAGCGCGCCATCCCTGACCTGCTCGTGGGTCCGCTGCTGGCCGGGACCAACACCGTGCGCGACCAGATGATGGCGGCCACCGGCCAGTGGTGTGACCTGCAGCCGGCCTTCGACGCCGACAGTGACGCCGCCATGTTCAGCCACCAACTTCCGGATTTCCCCACCGCGCAGGCCGTGCTCAACCTGCGGCAGGCCATCGACGCCTACCTCAGCGCCCCCGACGACTGGCACGGCACCGGTAGCGATCCGCGACCGGTGATCGCCACGTGGATGATGGACTGGACCGCACTGTTCGACCGGTCGGCCCGGGTCCTGCAGGTTCCGGGCTGAGGCGGTCGCCCGGCCGGCGGGGTACCTCGGCCCGCCGGCCGAACGCCGAACGCGCGCTCCAGCCGAAGGCGGGAGCGTTACCACAGTCCGGGAGTGATCCAACCCGGTTGGAACGCTCCCCGCTGACCGGATCTCTCCCGGGTACAGCTACGGCGACCGACCGAACGCCGAACGCGCGCTCCAGCCGAAGGCGGGAGCGTTACCACAGTCCGGGAGTGATCCAACCCGGTTGGAACGCTCCCCGCTGACCGGGTCTCTCCCGGGTACAGCTACGGCCTCCGACCCCCGCCGAACCCGCTCACCTGCGCCGGTTGGAACGCTCCCCGCTGACCGGATCTCTCCCGGGTACCGGCCCCGGCGGCCGAACCCTGGCTCCCGCCATGGACCCTCAGAACAGGGAGCGCCCCTCCGCAGCGGCAGCCACCACCTTGGCGATACGGTCGGCGCGCGTCGTGTCCCGCTTGGCCGACTTGATCCAGTAGAGGGCCTGCTTGCGCCGCCCGGCGCTGAACCCGTCGAACACCGGCCGCAGAGCCCCGAGGGCCAGAGCCAGGTCCTCAGGGAGGACCATGGCGTCGATGTCGTCGAGGAAGGTGAACATGCCGTTGGCCTTCGCCACCTCGACGGCGCGGATACCGGCGGGTTGCATGAGCCCCGCAGCCTCGAGGCGGGCCAACCGCTGTTTGTTCAGCGCCGACCAGATTCCGTTGGGCCGGCGCGGCGTCAACCGCATACCGCTTCGCTGCTCGTCGAAGCGCTGGACCGTGCTGTCGATCCATCCGAAGATCAGGCACTCCTCGACGATGTCGTCGTACACGATGGCGGGCCTGCCTGTGCCCGATCGCCACTGGACCAGCCAGAAGCCCCGGTGTTCCGCATGGTTGTCCGCGAGCCAGTCGTGCAACTCCTGTCGGGTTTCCAGCGGGATTCTCGGCAGCGGGTCACGCTCGACGATGGCCAAGGCTAGTCGAACAGGCTCAGCAGATCGCCGATGCGCTGACCTGCCTCCTCGGGGTGCCGGAACGCACCTCGGGCGTTGACGCTGTAGGTGTTGCGGCGCCCGACCTTCGTCTTCTGCAGGTAGCCGCCCTCTTCGAGGTCGGCCAGGATGGTCTGGGCCGCGCGCTCGGTGATACCGACCGCCATGGCGATGTCACGGACCCGGGCTTCAGGGTTGCGGTGGATGTAGACCAGCACGTGGCCGTGGTTCGTCAGGAACGTCCACTTCCTGCGCTGATCGGTGCTCATCCATGCTCCCATCGCCGTCGATCACCCTACCCAGCGGCGCGGCCGATACTCCACGTCGGGTGACGTAGAGGCTGGCGGCGATGCTCACGGCGATGATACCGGCGACCACGCCCAGGCTCAGCCAGGTCGGCATTTTGTAGACGTCCACCTGCAGCAGCAGTTTGACCCCCACCCAGATGAGCACCAGCCCGAGTCCGAGTTTGAGGTAGACGAAGCGGTGCATGAGGTCCGCGAGCAAGAAGTACATGGCCCGCAACCCGAGGATCGCGAAGGCGTTCGCGGTGAAGACCAGGAACGGTTCCTGCGTCACCGCGAAGATGGCCGGGATGGAGTCCACGGCGAAGATGATGTCGGTGGTCTCCACGAGCACCAGGACGGCCAGCAGCGGGGTGGCCAGCCACTTCCCGCCCTGCCTGACCCAGAACCGTTGCCCGTGGTACTCGTCGGTGGTCGGCACCGCGCGCTTGAACAGCGCCATGACTTTCGACTGCGAGGGGTCCAGGTGCTCCGCGCGCCTCTTGATCATCGTCCACCCGGTGACCAGCAGAAACGCGCCGAAGACGTACAGGATCCAGGCGAACGAGCCGATCAGCGCCGAGCCCGCCGCGATGAACGCACCACGGAACACCAGCGCACCGACCACTCCGTAGAACAACACCCGGTGCTGGTACTGCCGGGGCACTGCGAAGTAGCTGAAGATAATGGCCCATACGAAGACGTTGTCGATGGCCAGCGACTTCTCGATGAGGTACCCCGCGTAGTACTGCCCCGCGAACTCCGCACCGGCCCACCACCAGATCACGGCTCCGAAGCCCACCCCCAGCGCCACCCACAACCCAGACCACGCCGCCGCCTCCTTGACCCCGATCACATGGGCGTCCCGGTGGGCGAACAGGTCGATGGCCAGCATGAGCAGGATGACGGCGAGGACGGCCGCCCAAGCCCACCACGGCACGATCACGAGGACTCCTTCACATCGGTGCGCCGAAGGTCTCTCCCGGACCGGAGGTCTGCGACAACCGGGCGTTCGCCGTAGTGACGACTGCCGCATGATGAGGCGGGCCGCCTCACCGGATACTCCCCTTCGCTACATTCATATTCCTGAATAGCATTACATGTGTCAAGTGGACGCCTGCTCGGTGGGAGGCTGGAGGCGTGGAGCCGATGATCGCCGACCTGCTCGAACTGCTGGAGGTCCGATCCGTGGGTGGCACGGCGGCTGAGGCCCAGGCCCAGCAATGGGTGGCCGACCGCCTGCGCAGGTGGGGCTGGGACGTCGAGGTCTGGGAGGACCCGGCCGACGCCGGCAGCGACGACCCGGCGTACCCCGGCATGGAGGTTGCTCGTGCGACCGTCACCGGGGTCATCGGCAAACCGCCGGGGAGCACAGGACGCCTGCTGATCCTGGGCCATACCGACGTCGTGCCCGGCGGCCCGGCGCCGGCGGTGGCAGACGGCACGATCGGCGGACGCGGCTCGGTCGACATGAAGAGCGGGCTCGTGGCTGGCATGTACGCCGCGCAGGAGGCGGGGGGCGATGTCGCCGTGTGCGCCGTCAGCGGCGAGGAGGACGGCGGTATCGGAGCCTTCCTGGCTCTGCGCCACGGCCTGCGCGCGGACCAGTGCGTCATCCCGGAGCCCACGTCCCTGGCGATCATCCCCGCGAACGCCGGCTCGCTGACCTTCCGGATCACGCTGCCCGGGGTGGCCGCCCACGGCGCGCGCCGCTGGGACGGGCACAACGCGCTGGACGCGGTCCCGGACGTGCTGGACCGGCTGCGGGCGCTGGAGGCCGAGCGCACCGCCGACGTCCCCGCGCTCCTGGCGGAATGGCCCATCGCCTACCCGATCAGTGTCGGGCGCATCGCCGGTGGCGACTGGGCGTCGACGGTGATGTCCGAGGTGACTCTGGAGGGACGGTTCGGCGTGCGGCTCGGCGAGCCGCTGAGTGCCGCCATGGCCGCCTTCGAACGCGCGCTGACCGGGACCGGCGCGCATGTCGAATGGCCCGGCGGGCGGTTCGCCTCCGCCGGTCTTGACGCCGGTCACCCGCTTGTCCGGGGACTCGCCCAGGCACACCAGGACATCTCCGGCGACGTGGCCCGCGTGCACGGCGCCACGTACGGGTCCGACCTGCGGCAGTTGATCGCCGCCGGGATCCCCGCGGTGCAATACGGCCCGGGGACGCAGCCATCGCTCACAGCGAGGACGAGGCCGTGGCGCTCTCGGAGGTGCGGACCGGCCGCGACGTGCTGCGGCGATGGCTGCGCCACCAGTGACCACCACCCGCCATCCCCGGTTCGGCTACGCACTGGTTCTCGTCGGGGTCGTCATGTTCTCGATCAACGCCGGCGTCTCCCGGCTCGTGCTCGACGACGGCATCGGGGCGTGGACACTGGCCGAACTGCGAGCGATCGGCGCGGCGCTGCTGCTCCTGGGTGTCATCGCCGCGACGCACCGCTGGGCGCGGCTGCCGGTCGCGCGCGCGCACTGGCCCCGGCTGATCCTCTACGGCGTGGTCGGATTGGGACTGCTGCAGTCCTTCTACTTCGAGGCGATCGCCCGCATCCCCATCGGCCTGGCCATCCTCATCGAGTTCCTCGCCCCACTGTGGGTGGCCCTGTGGGCACGCTTCGCGCAGAAGCAACCGGTGCGCCCGATCCTGTGGCCGGCGCTGGCGGTCACGCTCACCGGTCTGGCGTTCGTGGCCGGCGCGCAGTTCGGCGACCTGGATCCCATCGGTCTGCTCAGCGCACTGGCCGCGGGCTGGTGCTTCGCCGTGTACTTCATCGTCGGGGAGCGCCTGGTGACCGACCACGACCCGTTCGTGGTGAGCTTCTGGGGCTTCACCATCGCGGCCGTGGGCTGGCTGGCCGCCTCCCTGGTCGTGCCCCAGATCGTGGCCGTCTGGCAGGTACCGTTGGGTACCCCCATCACGCTGCCCGCGGCACTCGGTGCAGCGGTCGTGCCGGTGGCGGTGCTGCTGCTGTGGATCGTGTCGCTGGGCACCGTGGTCCCGTTCGCCTCGGAGACCGCCGCCATGCGCTGGATCCCGGCCACGACGGTGAGCGTGCTGGCCATGCTCGAACCGGTCGGGGCCGCCGCGATCGGCTGGTGGTGGTTCGACGAACGGCTCACGGCAGTGCAGGCCCTGGGGGCCCTGTTGGTGCTCGCCGGCATCACCATGGCGCTACTCAGCCGTGCCGACCATCCCACGGTGGCCGTGGTGGAGTGAGACCGCGGACGGGCTCAGCGCGTCGTGCAGGTGTACGCCCGCCGCTTGCACTGGAAGCCGCACTCGTCGAGCGCGCGCAGGTAGGCCTGCCGCTTGCTGTTAGCCGCACCCCAGCCATAGCGGTCGACGTAGTTTCCGTCCCACCGAACCGCAACCGCGAGGCAGCCGTTCTTCACCCAGGCGATCTTCTTGCACGTCCACGGGTAGTCCGACGCGGACTTGCACTCACGCACCGCGCGCCTGAAGGCCCCCCTCTTCGTCCCGAAGTCGTAGGACCAGCCGACGGCGCCACCGGTCATGGCCAGGGCGATCGCACCGTAGTTGTCGCCGTAGGCGCTGATCACCGCACCGGGCGCGACGACAGTGGGGGCCCATTGAGCGGGCGCGGCCGTGGCCGGAAGTGCCGGCGCGGCGATCGCGGCGATGCCGGCACCGACGGCGACCAGGAATCGGAGTGAGCGGTTTCGAGTGGTGGACATGTCGCCTCCCGGGCTCGCGGCATCGGCACCGCGTGGCCCCTACCGTACGCCTGCGGGCGCCCGACATACCAGTCCTAAATCGGGTCCTCCCGACTAGCGTGGAGCGATGAGCGCCTCCCTCGCGACCCACGGACTGTCATCGGCCGAGGTCCGCGAGCGGGTGGCGGCGGGTCAGGTCAACGACGTGCGCGACACCGGCAGCCGCAGTCTGGCCAGCATCCTGCGGACCAACACGTTCACGTGGTTCAACGGGCTCATCGGCACGCTGTGGGTCGTCATGATGCTGGTCGCGCCCTGGCAGGACTCGCTGTTCGGTCTGGTCATCGTGTTCAACACCCTCATCGGGACCATCCAGGAGTACCGCAGCGCCCGCACGCTGGCCAAGTTGTCGTTGCTCAATGAGGCGCGGCCCACGGTCTTGCGCGACGGCCGGCCCACCGACGTGTCGCTGCGCGACCTCGTGGTCGACGACGTCGTCGTGGTCGCGACCGGTGACCAGATCGCCGTGGACGGTCAGGTGCTCGACGCCTCCGGCCTGGAGGTGGACGAGAGCCTGCTCACCGGCGAGGCAGACCCGGTGGGCAAGGCGCTCGGCGACGAGCTGATGTCCGGGTCGTTCGTGGTGTCCGGATCCGCGACCTACCAGGTCACTCGCGTCGGGGCGGACTCGTTCGCCGGGCGGCTCACCGAACAGGCGCGCCAGTTCCAGCCGACCGCCTCGGAACTGCGCGACTCGATCAACCGCTTCATCCGGTACATCAGCTATGCGCTGATCCCGGTCGGCGCCCTGCTCACCTGGAGCCAACTGCAGGCGGACCAGACCCTGCCGGAGGCGATCCGGGGGCCATTGCCGGGGTCGTCACCATGGTCCCCGAGGGCCTGGTGCTCCTGACCAGCATCGCCATGGCCGTCGGGGTCCTGCGGCTGGCGCAGCGCAAGGCGTTGGTCCAGGACATGCCGGCGGTGGAGACCCTCGCCCGCGTCGACGTCGTGTGCGTGGACAAGACCGGGACCCTGACCGCACCGGGCATGACAGTGCGCAAGGTGGTCGAACTCGGCGGACCCGTGCCCGACGGTGTGCTGTCCGCGCTGGCCGCCGCGGAGGAGCAACCGAACCCGACGATGATCGCGCTTGCCGCGGCCTACCCGGACGGTCCGCGGCCGCGGGCGAGCGTACCGTTCTCCTCTGCCCGTAAGTGGTCGGCGGTCGACCTCGACGGCGTGTGGTGGGTGATCGGGGCGCCTGATGTCATCGACGCCCGTGTCGACACCACCGAGTGGTCCGGCACCGGTGCCCGGGTTCTGCTGCTCGCCCGTGCCGACACCGAGGTGGACGCGGACACGCCCCTGCCGGCGACCACCCCCGTGGCGCTGGTCGTCATCGACCAGCAGTTGCGAGACGATGCCGCGCAGACCGTGGAGTACTTCCTCGCCCAGGACGTCGCGGTCAAGGTCATCTCCGGTGACAACGCCGCCACTGTGGGCGCCATCGCGTCGCGTGCGGGCGTCCCCGGGGCGCAGGCACCCGTCGACGCGCGCACGCAGGACCCCGTGGCGGCCGTGGCAGGGGCGACCGTCTTCGGCCGCGTGAACCCCGACCAGAAGCAGGACATGGTCGACGCCCTGCGCGCGGACGGTCACACGGTGGCGATGACCGGGGACGGCGTCAACGACGTGCTCGCCCTCAAGCGCGCGGACCTCGGGATCGCGATGGGGTCGGGCTCGCCGGCCACCCGGGCAGTGGCACAGATTGTGCTGTTGGACAGCAAGTGGTCGTCCATGCCTGCCGTCGTCGCGGAGGGCCGGCGCATCCTCGGCAACATCGAGCGGGTCTCCGACGTCTTCTTGACCAAGAGCGTGTACGCGCTGATGCTGGCCCTGGCCACCGGCGTGGCCGAAGTCCCCTTCCCGTTCCTGCCACGCCACCTCACCCTGATCAGCGCGCTCACCATCGGGATCCCGGGCTTCTTCCTGGCCCTGATGCCCAATGCTGAGCGCTTCCGGCCCGGCTTCTTCCGCAGAGTCATGGTGTTCGCTGCGCCCTCCGGCCTCATCGCCGCGGCCACCGCGTTCGCGACGTACTACGTCGCGTTGACCTTGAAAGACGTCGATGAGGCGCGCACGGACGCGACGATCGCACTGTTCATGGTCACCGTCACGGTGCTGGCGGTGTCGGCCCGGCCGATGAACCCGATCCGCGCGGCGATCGTGCTGTCCATGATCGGGGCGTTCCTCGTCGTGCTGTTCGTGCCTGCGCTGTCGCAGTTGTTCGCGCTGAGCCTCTCCCCCGACGCCGAAGGCCTCGTGACCCTCCTGCTGGGAGGCATCGGCGCGGGGCTGGTGCTGGTGACCGCCCGCGTGGTGAGCCGCTGGCGCGAGCCGCGGGAGGTTGACCCAACCCCGCGGCACCAACATTCGCCGAACGGCTAGGGGGTTTCCGACTCGTCCATCTCAGCGAGAATGTCCTGCGCGTCCTGGCTGCCCCCGGACGCCAGTCGCTGGAGTTCATGACGATCCCCGAGTTCCCCGGCCAACTGCACGAGTTCATCGAGCGCGTCCTTGCTGCCCCACTGGACAAGAAGACGCAGTTGGGTCATGTCCGCCCTGCTGGCGGCCTGCTCGTCACATCCTGGTGCCATCCTAGGGCGAGTTGCTGGTCAGCCCATCCTGGGCGGCGATCGCTGGCTTGTTCGTCGGAAGCCACGGCGTACCCGCCAAGGCATGGACGAGATCGAGGCCCTCATCGACCTCTGGGGGCGAAGCGACCGGGTGGTCGCACTCACCGAGCCGGAACCTCGACCGATTCCGGCATTCCCGACTTCCGCGGACCCAACGGCCTGTGGACGCGCAACCCCGGCGCGGCGGCCATGTTCGACATCGGGACGTACATCGAGGACGAAGAGGTCCGGCGCCGCGCGTGGGAGGGCCGGCGTAGCCATCCGGCCTGGGCTGCGCGCCCGAACGCCGGGCACGTGGCCCTGACCCGGTTGCAGCGGGTCGGCCGGCTCGGTCCGGTCCTCACCCAGAACATCGACGGACTGCACCAGTCGGCGGGGTCGGTCGACGTGGTGGAACTGCACGGCACCATCTGGGAGGTGGAGTGCCTCGACTGCGGGCAGCGCACACCCACACAGGAGACGCTGGCCCGGCCCGAGCCCGACCCGCGCTGCCTGGCATGCGGCGGGATCCTCAAGACCGCGACCATATCCTTCGGCCAGCGCCTCGACCCCGCGGTCATCGACGCCGCGATCGACGCCGCCCGCCGGGCCGACCTGCTGGTGGCCATCGGCACGACGCTGACGGTGATGCCCGCCGCCGGGCTGGCTGACATGGCCCGGCACCTGGCCATCGTGAACGCCGACCCGACCCCGTACGACGAACAGGCCGACGTCGTGCTCCGCGAGCCCATCGGCGACATCCTTCCCGTGATCGCGGACGCCCTCACTGAGACCCTGGGGTCATGGCGATCCTGCACACCACCCGCGGCGACTTCGAGTCGCTGATCGACGGCCCGGAGGACGGCCCGCTCGTCGTCCTGCTGCACGGGTTCCCGGAGCTCAACGTCTCCTGGCGCCACCAGATCCCCGCGCTGGCCACCGCGGGGTACCGGGTGCTGGCACCGAATCAGCGAGGGTACGGCGGGTCGGTGCGCGACGGGTCGTACGCGACGGCGGACCTCGCCGAGGACATCGTGGCGATGATCGAGGCGATGGGGGCGGACACGGCCACCGTCGTCGGTCACGACTGGGGCGGCGGGGTCGCCTGGACGCTGGCCCACGTGCACCCCGACCGCGTCGAGCGCCTGGTGGCACTGAACTGCCCGCCCCCTGCGGTGCTCTCGCATGCCGTGGCCACCAACCCCGCGCAGTTGGCCAAGTCCTGGTACATGCTCTTCTTCCAGATCCCCCGGCTGCCGGAGAAGTTCGTCGTCCGGCACATGCCCCGCGCGCTCATCGGCGGGTCGTACAACCGCAAGGCCTGGAACCACGACAACCTCGCGCCGTACGTCGAGGGCGTTCCAGACGCCAGAGGACGCCCGCGGGCCGGTGAACTGGTACCGCGGCGCCCTGCGCAGACCCATGGCTCTGCGGCACCTGCGGCGGGTCACGGCTCCCGTGCTCATCATCTGGGGCGTCGAGGACCGGTTCCTCGGCCTGGACCTCATCGCATCGCAGAGCCTGCGCCGCGCGATCGCCTACGGCAACGAACCCGACATCGTGCTCGTCGAAGGCGCCGGACACTTCGTCCAGAACGAGGCACCGGAGCAGGTCACGGCCGCCCTGCTGGCCTGGCTGGGCCCCGCCCGCTGACCCCACCGACCTGACCGGCCAGGACCTCCTCGTCGGTGGTCGGAGCCTCACACACGAACTGCCGGCAGACGTACGCGGTGTCCCGCCCATCGACCCGGGGACGGCCCTCGCACAACGGCCCGCCCAGCGCGATCACCAACCCGGGCGCCGTTCCCCGCAGCGCCGCGTCGTGCAGTGCGGAACCGGCGGGGGCGACCAGCGCCACCTCGCGCGGACCGTCGAGCCACGCCTCCAGTACGGACAATCCGTGACCCCAGAACTGCGGGTGGTCGACCAGGTGCACGGCACGGGCGAGCACGTCCTCGGCCTGTGCGCGGTAGGCCGCCTCACCGGTCAGGGCCGACGCGGTCAGCAGGACCTCCGCTGCCACGCTCCAGCCGGAAGGGGTGGCGTTGTCGGCCATATCGACCGACCCCTCGGGCACGTCGGTGGCCAGGGTGTCCCGGCCGGCCGCCAGGAATTCCCGTCTCACCTGCTCGACCAGGCCCAGCCCCCGATCGAGCGGCAGGCCGGTCACCGCGCCCAGCGTGAACTCCGCTGCTGCCAGTGCCGCGTAATCCTCCAGCACCGCGCCCGCACCAGCCGCCACCCCGTCCCGGGAGACCCGCCGCAGCAGGGCGCCGTCGGCATGGATCGCCCAAAGGGCATCCCGGCATTCCACAGCTGCTGCCACCCAGTCGGCACGGTCCAGCAGCGCCCCGGCTTCGGCCAGCGCGGACACCGTCCATGCGTTCCACGCCAGCACCACCTTGTCGTCGCGGGCCGGCCGCGGGCGCTGGACGCGCACCTCGAACAGCCGGTGGCGGACCTGTTCCCAGTCGGGATCGGACGGCCGCTGGATCACCGAGGTCCCGTGCTCGAACGTCCCGGCCTCCGTCACCCCCAACGCCGCCGGGTCCCCACCGGCTTGGCTCACCTGGTCGGGGGTCCACACGTAGAACGTGCCCTCGTGACCCTCGGAGTCCGCGTCCAGCGACGCGGCGAAACACCCCTGCGGCGTGCGCATCTCGGCCAGCAGGAATTCGGCGGTCTGTTCCACCACCGAGGCTGCCAGCGGAGACCCCGTCTGCCGCCACCAGTGCAGGTACACCCGCAGGAGCAGCGCGTTGTCGTACAGCATCTTCTCGAAGTGCGGGACGAGCCAGCGATCATCGACGCTGTATCGCGCGAAGCCACCGCCCACCTGGTCGTACATCCCTCCGGCGACCATCGCCGTCAGAGTGCGCTCGACCATGGCCAGGGCCTGCCCGTCGCCGGTGCGGGCATGGTGGCGCAACAGGAACTCGTGGACCATCGGCTGGGGGAACTTCGGCGCACCACCGAACCCACCGTGCCGGGTGTCGAACGACGACTGCAGGCCCTCGAGTGCGCGTGCAGCGACGGTCTCGTCGAGGGTGCCGGCCGGCGGCATCCCGCCGCTGATCGCCTCGGAGATGCGCACCGCCGCTGCGGTGAGCCGTGCGCGCTGGTCGCGCCAGGCGTCGGATACGGCCTCCAGGACCAGGGGGAAGCCCGGCGTGCCCGCACGCGGCTGCGGCGGGAAGTAGGTGCCGGCGTAGAAGGGCCGGCGCTGATGGTCGAGGAACACTGTCATGGGCCAGCCACCCTGCCCGGTCAGCGCCGTGGTCGCAGCCATGTAGACCGCGTCGACGTCAGGGCGCTCCTCACGGTCGACCTTGATGCAGACGAACCGTTCGTTCATCAGCGCCGCAATGCCCGGGTCCTCGAACGACTCGTGGGCCATCACATGGCACCAGTGGCAGGCGGCGTAACCGACACTCAGCAGCACGGGGACGTCCCGGCGGGCCGCCTCCGCGAACGCACCGTCACCCCACTCCCACCAGTCCACGGGGTTGTCGGCGTGCTGCTGCAAGTAGGGCGACAGGGCGCCGGCAAGACGGTTGGGCACACGACCATCGTGGTGCGAGATGGCGCTCCTCGCCAGAGGGGCCCACACGCTCATGCCGTTGGTTGACGTTCATGCAGTTGGATGGGGCTCATGCCGTTGGTTGACACTCAGGCGACGAGGAGCGTCAACCAACTGCACGAGCCCCATCCAACGCGACGAAGGAGCGTGCGGGGAACGGTCGCCGGTTCCCCACACCCTTCGGCTCAGACCTGCGGCTGCGGGGTCCAGCGCAAGTACGGCTTGACCTCCTCGACCTCGCCGAACTTCACCTTGGCGTCCTCGGTGGAGATGGTCGGGGCGACGATGACCCGCTGCCCGGGCTCCCAGTCCACCGGCGTCGACACCGGCACGAGGTCGGTCAGCTGCAGCGCGTCGATGACCCGCAGGATCTCGTCGAAGTTGCGGCCCACCGACTTCGGATAGGTGAGAGTCAGACGCACCTTGTTCGCCGGGTCGATGATGAACACCGACCGCACCGTCGAGGTGTCACCTTCACCGGGATGGATCATCCCGTAGGTCTCCGAGACGACCTTGTCGGGGTCGGCGATGATCGGGAAGTTCAAGTCGGTGCCCCCCACGTCGCCGATGTCGCCCGCCCAGCTCTGGTGGGACTCCAACGGGTCCACGGAGATGGCGATCACCTTCACCGCCCGCTTGTCGAACTCGGCCTGCAGCGCAGCGGTCCGGCCCAGTTCGGTGGTGCAGACGGGTGTGAAGTCGGCAGGGTGGCTGAAGAACACCGCCCACGTCCCGTCCTTCCAGTCGTGGAAGCGGATCGGGCCGTCGGTGGTCTCGGCGGTGAAGTCGGGGGCGATGTCGCCCAAGCGGATGGTCATGGTTCCTCCTGGTGATGAATGGGATCGGATACAGAGGTACTGCGGAAATCGGGAGAAGTGTCCGGCGATCGAGGATCAGCAACAGGGACAGGACATCGCGTGCACGCGCATGTGGTCGATCTCCCGGCGGGAGGTCAACATCGTGCGGCGCGACATGCCCCAGAACCTAACACGGCCCGATGTGCCGGCCCGGGGCGGTGCCCTCTTTGCCGCAACGTCGTGGCGCTGGCAAAGGCGGGAGACAAACCACTACCCGGGAGCGATCCAACCGGTCTCCTTCACTCCCCAACGTCCGAACCACTCCCGCCTACGAAACCCGCGTCCGCCGCGGAGCGCTGGCTGCGTCCTCCAGCCTCACCCGGGAGAGATCCGTACACCCGGGAGTGATCCAACCGGTCTCCTTCACTCCCCAACGTCCGAACCACTCCCGCCTACGAAACCCGCGGCCACCGAGGAGCGCTGGCGGCGCCCTCCAGCCTCACCCGGGAGACAAACCACTACCCGGGAGCGATAAATACCGGTTCGATCACTCCCCGGCGTCCGTGTCTCTCCCCTCTGCAACCAGCGCGCCCACTGGCCCGCAACCAACCGACCGGACAGCACATAAGCGGACATTCTGCACCCGCCACCCCTAGCATCAGATGCCTGTACTTCCGGGCAGGAGTCTGATGGGCACAACGGCGGGCACCAGCACCCTGCGCTCGCTGCTGCCCGCGTTGATCGGCATCCCGGTCGTGGTCGCGGTCGGCACCCAGGTGGGCATCGTGCGCCCATCGCCGCTGTCGCTGCTCGCCCTGGGCCTCGGCTTCATCACCGGGGTCACGCTGCGCCTCGGCCGCCACCAACTGGTGTGGATCATGCTGTGGTACGCGCTGTGGTCACCGATCCTGCATCTGGCCTTCCAGTTCCCGCTGCGCGTCGGCCTCGCCACGACGATCACCGGGATCTTCGCCATGAGCCTGCTGGCTTTCTCCGGCTGGGGCATGGGCCTGCGCCGGCTGACCGAACCGGCTGACGTGATCCGACTGACCGGCGTGGCCGTACTGGCCGCAGTGCTGGTGCCGTCCTTGGCCAGCCTGGCCGCCACTCAGTTCCAGACCCCACCGGCGTTCACTCCGAGCGGGACCCGCACCATGCTCGCCGCCGCCGCCGGCATCATCATTGCGGGCAGTCTGCCCCTCACATTCCAGGCACCCCATTCGTGGCGGCCCACGCGCCGCACGCTGGAACTCCTCGCACTCATAGCGATCACTGCGACGCTGATGTGGGCGATCACCGGCAACGACGTGCAGAGCACCCTGGGGAGCACACCGCTGTTCCTGCTGGTGCTCGCGCTGGGATGGGCCGCCGCGCGCTTCGGGCCCTTCGTCACCTCGGCGCTGCTCAACGGCATCGCCGTGTGGCTGGCCTTCATCACCGTGCGCGGAATCGGGCTGTTCGCCGAGGACGGCGACCCGGTGCATGCCCTGGTCGTCGCCCAGACCTACCTGCTGGTCACCGGCCTCGGGGTGCTGATGCTGGCCGTGTACGCACAACGGGTCCACATACAGGACGTGGAGGCGGGACAATCCGCGGAGATCCTGTACAGCGCGCTCGATGGCGCGGGGGCCCAACTGTTCCTGAAGCGCTACGACGCCGACACCGACCGGTTCGTCTACGTCGACGCCAACGACGCGCTCGCCGACAAACTGGGCCTGCAGCCCTCCGACTTCATCGGCAAGTCCGCCGAGGACCTCTACGAACCGGACCTCGCACGAAGGTTCCGCGAACAGGACGGGCACGTTCTCACCACGGGCGAGCGGCTGCGGTTCGACAACACGCTGACCGTCAACGGCCGCGTGACCGCGCACATGACCACGCAGTTCCCGCTGCGCGACGAACACGGGGAGATCGTCGGGGTCGGCGGAGTCAGCCTGGACCGCACAGAGGAGATCCGTCGCGAACGACTCCTGCAGTTGGTGTTCAGCCACTCCCCGGTGCCGACCGCGCGACTGCGCTGGACCGGCACGAACTACGGCAGGCTGCTCGAGGTGAACGAAGCCTTCGGCCGATTGTTGAACCTGTCGCCCGAGCACATGGTGGGGCGCCACCTCACCGACGTCGTGACGTTCCTCGAGTTGCCCGGACCGACCGCGTTCATTGACGGCACGGCGCAGCACGAGGTGCACGTTCGCCGCCACGACGGGGTGGAACTGACGGTGCGGGTCACCAGTTCGCTGGTCGACGCCGACGAAGCCGGCGACCCCTTCGTCATCGCACTCGTGCAGGACATCACCGACGCCCGCGCCGCGGAGGCGGGCCTGGTCCACCGGGCCACACACGATCCGCTTACCGACCTGTTCAACCGGCAGGCACTGGTGGAACGGCTGTCCCACGCCGCCCCTGGAACCACCCGCATCCCCGCGGGTGTCGCCCTGCTGTGCTGCGACATCGACGGGTTCAAGCACATCAATGACACGTTCGGTCACGACACCGGTGACCGGGTCCTGCTGGCCATGGCCGAGCGGATCCGCACCGCGGCAGGGCTGGACGCCACCGTCGCCCGGCTCGGTGGCGACGAGTTCGTCATCGTCACCTCCGGGCATCCGGCGGCCGGCCAGGTCACGGACGTCGCCGAGCACATCCGCCGGACCGTGGCCGCGCCGCTGACCATGGACGGTCGCCGACACGAAATGCAGGTCAGCATCGGCGTGGCCATCAGCAACGGGGACTGCGGCGCTGAGGAGCTGCTGCGACAAGGCGACGTCGCGCTGAGCCGCGCCAAGGACCTCGGCCGCGACCGCGTCGTGGTCTACCAGACGGCCCTCGACCGGCGGGTCCAGATGCGCATGGCCATGCGCGAGACTCTGAGCAAGGCACTGTCCGAGAACCGGGTGGAGGCGCACCTGCAACCGGTGGTCGACCTGGTCACCGGCGCCACAGTCGGCGCCGAGGCGCTGGTCCGGTTGCGCGACCTCGACGGCACGTTGCTACCGCCAGCGGCCTTCATCCCCGTGGCCGAGGAGACCGGCTTGATCGCGGCGCTCGGGCTGCGCGTCCTGGACATCGGCCTGGCCCTCAGCCGCCGCTGGAGCGATGCCGGGATGCAGCTGGGCATCTCCATCAACGTCTCGCCCCGGCAACTATCGGACGCCTCGCTGCCGGCCACAGTGGACAGCCTGCTGAAGACCCACGGCGTGGCCCCTGCGGACGTGACCCTGGAGGTCACCGAGAGTTCCGTCGTGGACGCCGTCGGCAACACCCTGAACGTGCTGCGGGAGTTGCGGGACAGCGGGCTGCACATCGCCATCGACGACTTCGGGACCGGTTACTCCAGCCTGTCCTCGTTGCGCCACATGCCCGCCGACATCGTCAAGATCGATCGTTCCTTCGTGTCGGGGCTCGGTGGCCAGGACAGCGACGAAGCCATCGTGCGGGCCGTCCTGGCGATGGCCCATGCCACCGACCGCATCGTCGTCGCCGAGGGTGTCGAGACCCAGCAGCAGGCCGCGCGCCTGACGGAACTCGGGTGCGACCAGGTCCAGGGTTTCCTCTTCTCGCCACCGGTGCCTGCCATGGACTTCGATCCGCTCCGCCGGTTCCCGATGCCCGGCAGCCCGCAGGCGCGCATCGGTCAGCCGCGCCCGGGGTAATTGCGCGGATCGGCCTCGGTAGGCTCACTTCCCATGCGAGCTGTGCATGTGACCTCCCTCGACGGACCCGCCGCGGTGCGGGTACAGGACGCCGACGAGCCGGACTCCCCCGGGCACGTCGTCATCGACGTCCACTACGCCGGTGTCACCTTCCCCGACGTCCTGCTGTCCCGCGGTGAGTACCAGATCAAACCACCCCCACCGTTCATCCCCGGCAGCGAGGTCTCCGGGCTCGTGCGGTCGGCCCCGGCTGACAGCGGCTTCACCGCCGGCGACCGGGTGGCGGCCTTCCCGGGCCTCGGCGGTTTCGCCCAGGCGGTGGCCGCCGACCCCCGGATGGTGTTCCCGCTGCCCGACGCCATCACCCTGGAGGCGGCCGCGGGGCTTCCGATGAACTACCTCACCGTCGATTTCGCGCTACGCACCCGCGGCCGGCTGCAGCCCGGCGAGACGGTCCTTGTGCACGGTGCGGCAGGCGGGATCGGCACCGCCGCCATCCAGATGGCAAAGGCCATGGGCGCCACCGTCATCGCGGTCGTGTCAGACGAGGCGAAGGCGGCGATCGCCACCCGCGCCGGTGCGGATTCGGCAGTTCCGGTCGACGGATTCCGGCAAGCGGTGTCGGCGGCGACCGGCGGCCGCGGCGTGGACCTCGTGGTCGACCCGGTGGGCGGTGACCGATTCACGGATTCTCTGCGCAGCCTGGCACCGGAAGGGCGGCTGCTGGTCATCGGGTTCACGGCCGGGGAGATCCCCACTGTCAAGGTCAACCGGCTGCTGCTCAACAACATCTCGGTCGTCGGGGTCGGCTGGGGCGCCTACTGGCTGGCGCGGCCCGAGTTCCTGCGTGAGCAGTGGGAGGTCCTCACCCCGATGCTTGACGACGGCAGCCTGTCGCCGCTGGTGGGTTCGGTGTACGACCTCGACGACGCGGCCGCCGCCCTCACCGACCTCGACGAGCGCAGGGCGCTGGGCAAGGTGCTGCTGCGCGTGCGGTGAGGCGGTCGGGGGGTACCGGCCGCGCCCTCCGCCACCCCGAACCAGCCCCACCCGGGAGCGAAACGGACACCCGGGGGCGGAAAAGACCGGTTGGAACGCTCCCCGACTGTGGCAACTCTCCCCGATACCGGCCGAGGCCCCCGCGGCCGCTCAGATCGAGCCGGAAGCCAGGGCCACCACGTAACCGGCGATCAGCGACAGCACCACTAGGATTACGCCGGACTTGGCGGCCTCGCCGCCCTTGCCGATCTCCCCGGCCCACCCCAGGATCGCTCCGACGATGATGAGCATGAGCACGGCGACCAGGATCAAGGCGTTCATCGGCGGCAGGCCTCCTTCGGCATCGCTGCCCACTCTATTCAGCCATCCGCAGACGGGCGCGGGGGGACCGGCAAGCAACGTCGGACCTCGCGCGGAATACTCGGACCGTGACCACCGTTGTTTCCGTCCACTCGTTCCGCGGCGGGACGGGCAAGAGCAACACGACCGCCAACGTCGCGGCGAACCTCACCGCTGCGGGCGCGCGCGTGGCCATCATCGACACCGATGTCCAGAGCCCCGGTATCCACACGCTGTTCGGCTTCGACCAGACCGTGGAGCAGACCCTCGACGACTACCTGTGGGGCCGGATCGACATCACGGGGGCGGTGCACGACGTCACCGACCGGGTCGGCGCCACCGACGGCGGGCAGTTGTTCCTCGTGCCGGCGAGCATGCGGGCTTCCGACATCGCGCGGATCCTGCGCGACGGCTACGACGTGATCAAACTCAACGAGGGGTTCCGGGACCTGTCCGAGGGCCTGGACCTGGACTACCTGTTCATCGACACCCACCCGGGGCTCAACGAGGAGACGATGCTGTCCATCACGGTCAGTGACGTCCTGCTCCTGCTGCTGCGCCCGGACAAGCAGGACTTCCAGGGCACCGCGGTGACCGTCGACATCGCCCGGCGACTGTCGGTGCCGAACCTGCTGCTGGTGCTCAACAAGGTGCCCGAGCCGGTGGACATGGACGACCTGCGCGCCCAGATGGACCAGGCGTACGGCGCTCCGACCGCGGCGATCCTGCCGCTGTCCACGCAGATGGTGATCAACGCTTCCGCCGGGCTGTTCAGCATGACCCACCCGGATCACCCGTGGTCGGAGGGGATCCGGATGATCGCCGGGCACCTTCGGGAGGGCGCCGGCGGGCAGTCCAGCGGCTGATATGAACCAGTCACCCACGCCGCGCCGATGGCGGTTCCCGATGCGGTGGAAGTTGCTGACCGCGTTCGCCGCCGCCTTCACCGTGGTCTTCGCGTTCATCGCGATCTGGGTGGTGCACTACGCCAGCGACATGGCGATGAAACGCCTCACCGCGCAACTGCTGGAGGCCACTGAGGGTGCCGCCCGGGACCTGCCGAAAAAGGCCGTCGCCGCGGTGGCGGAACTGCCCACCGAGGGGCGCCCGAAGCGCACCGGCGCCTACCAGCGCATCGCCGAGGACCTCACATCGGTGCGCGCGACCATCCCCTCCATCAGCCCCTACACGTTCATGCTGGAGGGCGACGAGTTGGTCTACTTGGTCGCCTCGGGCAGCCCGTTCAAGGATCCGGTGGCCCGGACCGCCCCGGACTCGACGCTGACCTACATGCGCGAGGGGCTGCAGGGGACGACGTTCGAGCCGCAGAACACCGATTCGTACGGCACCTGGATCTCCGCTTTCAGCCCGATCGTCGACAAGCAGGGAAACACCATCGCCGCCGTGGGCATGGACTTCTCGCTGGAGTACGTGCAGGACGTCCAGCAGCGGGCGGTGTCCCAGGTCGTGCCCGTGCTGGCGGTCAGCTACGTCCTGCTGATCCTGCTGGTGCTGTTCGTGTCCACCCTGCTGGTCCGCCCGCTTCGCAGGCTCACTGCCGCCACCCGCCGCATCGCTGACGGCGAGTACGACGTCGATCTCGACGTCGCGCCGCGCACGCGCTTCCCCGACGAGATGTCCGACCTCGCGGAGTCCTTCACTGTGATGGCGCGCAAGGTCGCCGCTCGCGAACGGGCGTTGAGCAACGAGGTGCAGCGCCTGCGTGTGGAGATCGACGCCACCAAGCGCGAGGAGACGGTCCGGGAGATCACCGGGACCGACTTCTTCACCGACCTGGAGGCGAAGGCCGCGGATCTGCGCTCACGCATGCACAAGAAGTGAGGTTCACGGCAGGATGAACGTCGGCGCCACACTCGCCCCGCCGCCGGTCACGTTGGTGATCCCGGAGCCCTCAGGAGCCAGCCGCACGTAGTAGCCGGCGACCTTGCCCGCGCACAGCAGGGGGTTGTGGTCGCCGTTGAAGCCGCGCACCGGGAAGCCCTCCTCCAGGACCGTGTAGTGCTCCGTGAGGATCGGCACCCGCTGCTGCACCACATGCCCGCCAGCGGCGGCCCGGTCGACGACCTCCCGCCAGGACTGCGGCGTGTGCGTCCAGCCCAGTTCCACGCCGGCCCCGCCGTACCCCTCGGTGGGTTTGACGACCAGTTGGTCGCGGTTGGCGTTCACGTACTCGATCAGGTCGATGATGCTGCCGCCGGCGTCGGTCGACGGGCCGGCGGCCACCAGCCGGGTCCACGGCAGGTGCTCGCGCGCCAGGGCCAGCTCGTCGTCGGTGACGCCGAGGTCGACCGCGGGATCGGTGACCATCGCGAACAGCGACTTCAGTCCGAACAGCCCCGACTGCAGGCTGGTGATCATGCACAGGGACTCGGCGCGCAACGCCGCCTTGATCCCGTCGAGGCGCTCCCCCAGGTAACTGAGCATCGGCGTGAAGAACGCGCGGACCAGGACGTCCACCGCCCGGCCCTTGTGCCGCAGGCGGCCCTCGCTGAACACCAGTTCCCCGGGGTCGGCGACGTCGATCTCGATCCCCCGCGGCGTCGCCACGCTCGTCAGGTAGCCGATGGCCGGGGCCGCGATGGCGGTCAGTTCGGTGGGCATCGCCACGACGGTGTAGGGCAGTCCGGTCCCGCCGAAGTCGTGCCAGGTCTTCACCATCGCGTCGATGACGTCCTCGCCCGCGGTCGCGGTGCGGAAGGGATACTCCTGGGCGAAGCGTTGGGCCAGATCGGTGCCCGCCAGCAGCGCCGCGGACCCGTCGGCCGGCAGGATGCCGCCGGGCAGGCCGCCGTTGAACTCCAGCACCCGCAGGCCCTCCGGCGTGCGCACCCCGTCGAGGCGCCCGAAGACGATCGGCTCGGGGTAACCGGCAGGGATGGCGAACAGGTCGGCGTCGGGCACCCCGTCCAGCCAGCCCGGGGTGTAGCGGTCCTGCAACGCCGGCTCGGCCAGCAGTCGGCGGCCGGCGGCCACCAGCGCGGCCACCACGGCGGTGGCCACGGCCTGGTCCTGTGCCACCTCGGCCTCGGTGAGCAGTTGCGGTTCGGCGACCAGCATCGCCGGTTTGCCCTGGTACACCAGGCCGGCCGCAGTCTGCTTGTCGATCAGGTCCTGCGTCCAGGCCGCGCTGTCGCGGACCTCGGACTGCAGGCTCCGCCAGTGGGCAAGGGCCTCGTTCATGTCTGCTCCTCCTTCTCGGTCGGGCTGTCCAGCCGCGCGGGCAATCCGCGCCAAACGATCACCGCCAGCACCACCAGGACGGCGGCCGCCACGACCAGCGTGAGCCGGAAGCCGGCGACGTAGGCATCCCGCGCGGCGTCGGCCAGTCCGGCCACATCGGCACGCTGCGCGACGTTGAGCGCGCCACCGAGACTCTCCAGGGCGTCGTACTGGTCCTGCGCGGACAGTCCCGCGGCCGCCGGGGCCACGTCGGCCTTGTAGGTGACGGCCAGCAGCGTCCCGTAGGCCGCGACTCCGAAGGCCAGCCCGAACCGCACGGCCATGCTGTTGATCGCCGACCCGACACTGCGCCGCTCATCCGGGTAGTTGCTCACCGACGTGTGCGTCATCAGCGCAGGTGCCACGCCCATCACGCCGGTCAGGACCAGGCCGAGGATGAGCACCGGGTAGAACGGGCTGCGGCCGCCGGAACTGGTGAGCACCAGCCCGATCCCGGTGATCACCAGCGCCACCGCCGTGATGTTGCGCGCGCCGAAGCGCTTCGCGGTCACACCGGCTGTGGCCGAACTGGCCGTCCACATGAGCAGCGCGGGCATGAGGAACAATCCCGCGGCCAGCGCGGAGAACCCGAGGACCAGCTGCACGTACTGCGTGTTGAGGAACAGCAGACCACCCAGGGTGAACTGCACGAGGAACACCGTCAGCGTCAGGATAAGGAAGGTCCGCCGCTTCACGATGGCCGGGTCGAACAGCGGTTCGGGCACTCGCCGCTCCCACCACACCAGAGCCACGCTGGCGACCAGGCCGATGCCCAGCGAGATCCAGACCCAGCGGTCCGGCGAGGAGGCGGCGCTGACGGCCGCATACAGGAAGGCGACGCCGGCCACCGCGGTGAGGGTGGCGCCGCCGTTGTCCATCGACCGCACTGGCGCCGGTTCGTCCTTGGGCAGCCACAGGACGTTCATGACCAGCGCCAGGGCCAGCATCGGCGCCACCGACCAGAACGCCGCGTGCCAGCCGAAGGTCACCAGGGCGGCGCCACCGAGCAGCGGCCCGAGCAGTGCGCCGATCGCCTGGGTGCCGCCCATGATCCCCACCGCGGTGCGCTGGCTGGTGCCCCGTGTGACGTCGAAGGTCAAGGCCATCGCCGACGGCATGGCCAGCGCCGAACCCAGCCCGGTGAGCGCCCGCAGCAAGATGAGGATCTCCACGCTGTTGGTCATGCCGGAGAGCAGCGCCGAAATGAGGAAGATGACGTTGCCGAGCAGCAGCATGCGCTTGCGGCCGACACGGTCGCTCCACGCCCCGGCGAACAGGATGAACGCCGCCGAGGTCATCGGGGTGGCATTCACGATCCACGCCAACTGGTCGGCAGTCGCGGACAGTTCGGTGGAGATCGTCGGCAGCGCGACGCTGGCGATCGTCATGTTCAGCGCCACCGCCAGATAGGTCAGCGACAGCGGCAGAACCGGAAGTGGCAGCCGTGTTCTGCCGGGCGCCTCGGCGGGTTCGGACACGTCAGTCGAGCGCTTCGTAGATGCGCGCCATGTGCGCCCGGGAGCGCTCCCGCTGCGCCACCCGTTCGGCGGCGCGCTTGTAGTCCGCCAGCACGAAGTCGCGCAGGTACGTGCCCATGTCGGAGGCCACGTTGATCTCCTCCGGCCGCACCTCGACGTTGTTGAGGTTCTGCAGCACCAGGACATCCCCGTCGGCGTATTCCGGGTAGATCCCGCTGAACGACAGGCCGATCTCCTGCAGCCCGGACCCGAAGTAACTGGTAGCCGGATCACCGAGCGGGAGCACGACCAGGATGAGTTCGAAGCGGTTCATGCGCAACTGCCGCACCTGCTCCTGCAGGTTCTCCAGGAAATCCTCCCCGTAGTCCTCGACATAGACGAAAGCCACGCCGGTCTCGTGCCGCAGGCTCAGCCGGAAGCGGGACTTCGCCTCACTCGCGGCGGCGTTGCGCTCATACTGCGAGTGCACGGTGCGCGGCAACTTGCCCTCGGAGTAGATGCGCTCCACCACCTCGCGGTAGATCGGCGGCACGTAGCACTCCCGCGGCGGGGTCTTGCCAAACGAACCATAGAAGAGCATCACGGCCTTGCGCACCCGGTCGTCGGAGTCGAAGCCGCGGAAGTCCAAGTCGTTGGACTGCGCGGCCAGCAGCAGGCCGACCTCGTGCCCGCCACCTGTGAGCGCCGCCTTCTGGCTGCCCAGGTGCACGGTGACGGCTTCGGTGTACTGCCCCACGAAACCCTTCTCGAGCAGCCGCGTGACATGCGCGAAACCGATGCGCAGGGACAGCCCGTGACGTCGGTAGCCGGGGTCGACCGCCAGCAGCCCGATCTTCCCGGTGGTCGCATCCGGGTCGTGCACCTCGCTGGCCAGGTGCCCCACGATGCGCCCATCCGGCGACACCGCCACCGTGGCCAGGTGCCGGCCGCTCTGCACCATCTCCGCCAGGCGTTCCGGTTCGTAGACCACCGGTGCGTACGAAACCGTGTAGCCGTAGCAGCGGTAGAACAACCGGGCGACCCCCACGACGTCGTCAAGGGTCATGGGCCGGATGTCCACCACCACCTGACCGTCCTCACCGACGGTCGGCGCCGGGGTGGGGTCGGACTCGGTCTCGGCGATGAACTGCTCGTCCTCGCTCACCGTCTCGTAGCGCAGGCGCTTGGAGATCTCCGTGCGGTTGCCGGCTCGGCCCTCGTTGGCGAACGTCAGGCCGTCGGCGAAACCCAGCCGGATGAGTTCGGCCACCCGCGGGGGGTAGGCCGTGCCGAAGTCCAGGGGCGCGCCGCGGTCGCGCAGGACCAAAGTCATGTCGCCGGGATCGCGCAGGACCTCGATGTCGAGGTCCACCGGGTCGTCGGGGCCGAAAGCGTCGCGCAGCACCGCATCGAGGACCTCGACGGTCAGCGCCCGCAGCCGCACCCGGTCGGCTGTCGACAGGCCGAGCATGTCCGCGCTGCCTTCGACCAGAGCGGGGGCGAGGGCCACGGCCTCGCGACTACCGATGGTCAGCCGGCACAGCGGATCGGACACCGGACCTCCTTCAGCCTCGGCTTCGAGGCTAGGGCAGGGGCGGTGCACCACGCGCGCCACCGGACTCGGCGATGATGGGACGGTGCCCGGTTCGGTGACCTCCAACCCGCTGCACGACCTGCTCGGCGGGCGGCGCGGGGCCCTGGAGTCGGCCCTGCCCAGTGTGGTCTTCGTCGTCGCGTACCTCGTGACCGGATCACAATTGACGACCGCCTTGGTGGCGGCCCTGCTCACGGCGGCCGTACTGGCGGGAGCACGGCTGGTCCGCCGGGAGAAGCCGGTGCGGGTCGTCGGAGGTCTGGCCGGAGTCGCCATTGCCGCCGTGGTCGCCGCGCGCACCGGGAACGCCGCCGACTACTTCCTGCCCAGCCTGCTGGCCAACATCGCCTCCGCACTGGTGTGGGCGGCGTCGATCCTGGCCCGCTGGCCGCTACTGGGAGTGGTCATCGGGTTCGCCATCGGGCAGCGCACCGCGTGGCGCCAGGACCCGGATCTGGTGCGGGCCTACAGCCGCGCATCGTGGATCTGGGCGGGATCGTTCCTCGTGCGCGCCGCGGTGAACACACCCCTGTACCTGACCGACAACCTGGTGGGCCTGGGCATCTCCCGCGTCCTGCTGGGCTGGCCGATGGTGCTGCTGGTGATCGCCACGAGCTGGTGGGCGATCCGGCGCAGCCTGCCGGCCGACCACCCGGGGATCATGACCCCCCGGGTCCACCGGACCTGAGGCTCGCTCAGTTGCTGTTGTTGGTGGGCAGTTTGGGGATGAGCCAGTTCAGGAAGGCCTGCGGGCTGCGGCTCTGCGTGTAGATCACGCCCGGGCCCGTGAGGTCGACGACCAAACCCTCGCCGGACAGGAAGGTCGACTTCCAGTTGCCGACCTTGCGCACCTGGTAGGTGACCCCCTCCGACCACGCCACCACGTGCCCGGTGTCGACCGTGAGGGTCTGGCCGGGTTGGAGTTCTCGCGATTCGATCGCCCCGTAGGAACTGACGAGTACCTCACCGTGCCCGCTGACCCGCAGGATGATCAAGCCCTCACCGCTGAAGAACGTCTTCGCCCCACCCCATTTGGAATCGACCTCGACCCCCATCGCCGACGCCAGGTACGCGCCGGACTGCAGGAACACGGTCTGCCCCGCCAGCGTCCACGTCACAATGTCCCCGGCGAGTTCAGGTGCGACCCCGACCTCCCCGCCCTCCGGGCCGGCGGTGAACGTGTTCATGAAGAAGCTCTCGCCGCCCAGTGAACGCCGCAGGCCCTTCATGAAGCCGCCCTGCGTGCTGGTCTCGATGTTCACGCTCGGGGTCTTGTAGACCATCGCGCCGGCTTCGGCTTTGATCTGCTCGTTGGGCCCGAGGGTCAGGGTGGCGCTGGCGAAGGCCGGGGAGTGCTTGATCTCGATCTGCATGCAGCCACCCTAGTGGCCGGTAGCCTGGATTCGTGCGCGAGCGAGCACTGCGGAACTGGCTGACGGCCGCGATCCTGACGGTGGCGTTCAGCCTCCTAGCGCTGTCCGGCCCGGGCATCTGGACGAAGGCCGGCGTGGTCGTCATCGCGGCCGTCAGCGTGCTGGCCGTCCGGCGCTCGCAGGCCCGCGGGACCGGGGCATTGCTAGTGATCTGGGGCGTAGTGGGCCTCGCCCTGGGGCTCGCGGTCGGTGTCCGCCACGTCCTTGCTGGGCGGTTCACCCTGTCCCTGGTGGCCGTGGTCGCCGCTGTGTTCCTGGTGGCCGTCGGCTCCCGGATCCTCCTGCGCGCACTGTCCTGGCCGGTCCGGCTCCTCGGCGCAGCCGGCCTGGCCCTGGCCGGTCTCATCGGCCTGTACCTGCTCGTGATCCCCCTGCTGACCACCCAGCCCCTGGCCGCGGATACTCCAGGGGAACCGCCAGCCGGCTTCAGCGAGGTCGTCTTCGAGACCTCCGACGGCGTCACGCTGCGCGGGTGGTACGCCGGCACGGACAACGGCGCGGCGGTCGTGGTGGTTCCCGGGTCCGGCTCCTCGCGCACCGGCGCCGCGGAACAGGCCGGCCGGTTGGCTGAAGCGGGCTTCGGGGTACTGGTCTACGACCCGCGGGGGCACGGTGCCAGCAGCGGCCGGGCGATGGACTTCGGATGGGCCGGGGACGAGGATGTGACGGCTGCGGTCACGTTCACCTCCGCGCAACCGGGCGTGCGCTCGGTCGGCGCCCTCGGGCTGTCCATGGGTGGCGAGCAGGTGCTGGGGGCCGCCGCCGGTGATCCCGGCATCGCCGCGGTCGTCGCCGAGGGCGCCACCAACCGCGTGGCCGCGGACCTGGCCTGGCTGCCGGACCGCTACGGCACCCGGGGTGGGCTCCAACTCGGCCTCGAGCACGCCAAGCAGGCCATCACCGGCCTGCTGACCCCGTACTCCGCTCCCGGCGGCCTGCAGGAGTCCCTGTCGGCCATCGGCGACCGGCCGGTCCTGCTCATCACGGCCGGCCAGCGGCCCGACGAACTGTACGCAGCGACGTACCACGCCGCAGACAGTCCCACGGTCGAGATCTGGGCCGTCGAGGGTGCCGGGCACGTGGGTGCGCTGGCCACGGATCCGGGCGCCTGGGAGCAGCGGGTCATCGGGTTCTTCGAGGAAGCCCTGCTTGACCGCTGACTTTACAAAGGCTACCCTCCTGTAAACCTGCGGAGGCGATCATGGAGTGGACCGACCACAAGCGCTACCTCTGGCTGTTCGGCCTGGTGGTGCCGCTGTTCCCCTTCCTCGGTGGCGCCCTGGCGACGGTCACCGGGTGGGGGGTGTTCTGGTTCATCGGGCCGATCCTGATCTTCGCCGTCATCCCGATGATCGACCTGCTGGCGGGCATCGACCGGGACAACCCGCCCGACGACGTCATCGCCGCCCTGGAGGTCGACAAGTACTACCGGTGGATCACCTTCGCCTTCCTCCCCCTGCAGTACGCCGCACTGCTGTGGGCGTGCTGGCTGTGGGCCGGCGACGCCCTGAGCGTGGTGGACAAGACCGGGCTGGCCCTCACGGTGGGGATGGTCGCCGGCATCGGGATCAACACCGCCCACGAACTCGGCCACAAGAAGGAGAAGGTTGAGCGCTGGCTGGCCAAGATCGCCCTGGCACAGTCGTTCTACGGGCACTTCTACATCGAGCACAACCGGGGTCACCACGTGCGCGTGGCCACCCCCGAAGATCCCGCCAGCAGCAGGGTCGGGGAGAGTCTCTACGGCTTCCTGCCGCGCACCGTCGTGGGCAGCCTGCACAACGCCTGGCGCCTGGAGCAGCCCCGCTTCAAACGCCGCAACCAGTCGTACTGGTCGATCCGCAACGACGTGCTCAACGCCTGGCTCATGTCCATGGTGCTGTGGGCGGCTCTGCTGATCGGCTTCGGGATCGCGATCCTGCCGTACCTGATGCTGCAGGCGGCGGTGGGCATCGTGCTACTGGAGGCGGTCAACTACCTCGAGCACTACGGGATGTTGCGCCGCAAGGAGCACACCGGACGTTGGGAGCGCGTACGCGCCAGCCACAGCTGGAACAGCAACAACATCGCCACGAATGTGCTGCTGTACCACCTGCAGCGCCACAGCGACCACCACGCGAACCCCACCCGCCGCTACCAGGCCCTTCGCGACGTCGACGAGGCGCCGGTGCTGCCGACCGGCTACGCGGGGATGATCCTGTTGGCACTGTTCCCGCCGCTGTGGTACCGCGTGATGGACCCGCGGGTCGCCGCCCACTTCGGCGGCGACATGGGCCGCGCGAACATCCTGCCCGGGAAGCGGGAGAAGGTCCTCTCGCGGTATCCGGTGCCGTCGGCTGCGCCATGACCCCGCCACAACTGGGCGACACCGGTCCCGTCACGCCCACTTATGGTGTCCGCACCCCCGCCCAAAAGGGACGAACCGCACATACCCGGCCCACAACTGGGCGGAAACGGGCAGCCAGCGCCGCGCAGCGCCCACTTGTGGTGTCCGGACCCCCGGTACCGTCGGCGCCATGAGCCGTTTCCGCTGCGACAGCTGCGACTACGTCTACGACGAGGACGCCGGCGAACCCCGCGAGGGCTTCCCGGCCGGCACGGCGTGGGTAGACGTGCCCGACGACTGGGCCTGCCCGGACTGCGGTGTGCGCGAGAAGATCGACTTCGTCCCGGCGTGAGCACCCGCGACCGGATCCTCGACGCCGCCTTCACCATCACCGCCGAACAGGGCTGGGCGGGGATCACGATGGCCCGCCTCGGCGACGCGGCAGGAGTCAGCAGGCAGAGCGTCTACAACGAGTTCGGCAACAAGCAGCAGGTGGCCGAGGCGCTAATCACCCGCGAACTGCTGCGGTTCCTGGAGGTGGTCGACGCCGGCCTGGCCGCCGGGGACTCCCCCGGGGACTCGGTACATCGCGCGGGCACGCAGGTGTTCGCACTGGCCGCCCAGAACCCTCTGCTCAAGGCGGCCCTCGGCGCCGCGGCCGGCAGCCCGTCACCGCTGCTGCCGCTGCTCACCTCACAATCGCTACCCCTGCTGGACACCGCCTCGGCCCGGGCCGAGGCCGGTCTGCTGGCCGCCCACCCCCAGGTCGCCGGGCCTCACCTCACCGATGCGGTCGACACCATTGTTCGGGTCGTGCTCAGCCATGTCGTCCAGCCCGGCCGCCCCCCCGACCTACGCCGGGTGGGCCAGCGCCTGCTCGAATAGCAGTGCCTGCGACAGCAATGCTGGCACCATCCGACCGTCCCGCGAGACAGGCAGAGCGAACCAGTGGGTCGTATCGTCGCCGTTGTCGTAGCAGAACTCGACCGCCTTGGCATGTGTCGTGTCCTGCCACACCGGCGTGGCAGTGATCTTCTCCCACACCACCGGCATGTCGAGGCGGACGGCGCCCATACTGTGCCAGGCGCCCTCCGCCCCGAGTTCGGCGAACAGGAACGTCTCCCGCAATGGGATCCCCAAGTCCGTGCGCACCGCGGTGAAGAACGATGGGCCGTCGGCAGCTGCGGCCATGGCGCCGGTGAAAGCCGTCACGAAGGCTTCGAGCGCCGCGACGGGACCCCGCCGCCGGACACCGAAGAAGGCGTCCCCGAAGAACGCCTCACAGGCCACCTCATCGCTGATCCCCCCGAGGTCCGGCACCTCCCCCGGCCGGAATCCCACGGCACATTCCCACTCACCCGCCACGGCGAGCTTGCCTGAATCGGGCGTGGACTGGAAGTGCCTCGTCATCGCCTGTCAGGGTATGCGAGGCTGGACTCGTCGACTAGGGGAGCGCCCATGACGGACAACGAAGACATCAAGGCCAAGATGCGCGAGGCGTTGGATCGCAAGCGCCCGCACGACTCCGCTGAGGGTCACGAGGAGCATCGCAAGCAGAAGGCCCCGGAGACCCGCGGCCCGGCCAGCGGCGACAAGCAGTTCCGCCGCAAAGCCGGCCCCTGATCCCGGCCGTCAATCCCCGGCGCACCGGCATCCGGCCACCCGGGCCACCAGTTCATCGATCGCCCCGGAGGCGGTCCAGACACTGATGTCGTTGGCCATCACCGCGTACGTCAGCAGTTGCCCGTCGCGGTCGCTGACCAGCCCGGCCAGCGCCGACGTCCCCGTGAGCGTGCCGGTCTTCCCGGACACCGCGCCGCGTCCCGGACGCGCAGCCGGCGAGGCGAACCGCACCGCCAGCGAACCGTCGAAACCGGCCACCGGCAGCCCTGTGTAGACCGGCCACAGCCGACCGGGATCCGTCTGCATTGCCGTGTTCAGCACCTGCACCAACTGCCGGGGACTGATGCGGTTGTCGCGCGACAGGCCGCTGCCGTCGTTGAGCACCAGGCCCTCGGTGTCGATCCCGAGATCGGCCAGCACCTCCAGCGTGGCCCTGGCCCCGCCGGCGAAGGTGGGTGCCTCGAGGACCTCACGGCCCACGTGGTGGGCCAGGATGTCCGCTTCCGTGTTGTCGGACACGAGCAGCATGTGCTCCACGAGGTCGGACAGCGGCGGCGACGATACCTGCGAGATCGCCTCGCCCGATCCGTTGCCCGGCTGCGGCGGCCCCGTCACGTCGATACCACGGTTCTGGAGCAACCGGGCGAACGCCTCGGCGGCGGTCCGCGGCGGATCGGCCGAGCGCGGGGCGGCCGGCGGGTTCGCCCGCCCGCCGTCGGCCGACAGCGCCGTGATCGGCGCAACCACGCCGATGGTCAGGAAGTCGTCACCCCAGAAGGGCGCCTGCGCCGGTGGCGCGAACAACGAGGCGTCGTAGCGCAACTGCACCGCACCGACGCCGGCCTCCCGCAGAGCAGCAGCCGTCAGCCGGGCCAGGCGCGCCAAGGAGGCGTTGGCGTTGATCCCCCGCCCGGTGGAAAATGTCGTCAACTGCGGGTCACCGCCGCCGACCAGCACGATCGTGGAGCCGTCGCGCGTCACCCGGGTGACGAAGCGCGCCTCCGGCCGAACACCTTCAGCACCGCAGCGGCGGTGAGCAGCTTCGTGGTCGATGCGGGCATCAGCGCGGAGTCTGCCGCCCGTTCCACCTCAAGTTCGGCCGGACTGGCGAAAGCGTCGAACGCCAACCCCTTCACCGAACCCAGTGCGCGGTCCTTCCACGCGGCGTCGACCTTGCGGGCCAGGCGCGTGCGGTCCACCGGCCGGATACCGTCCACGGGTGCGAGCACCTGGTAGTCCGGTGGCACATCAACGGCACCTGCGGCACTCTGAAGTGTGACGGTCAGTCCCATCGCCAGCAGCGCCGTGGCCCCGGCCCTGACAGGCTTCGACACCCTCACGTGGTGAACACTAGGCCATACCAGCAGGAGTCAGGAGCGACAGTGGAATTCGATGTCACGATCGAGATCCCGGCCGGCAGCCGGAACAAGTACGAGGTCGACCACGTGTCGGGACGCCTGAAACTCGACCGCATGCTGTTCACGTCCACTCGCTATCCCCACGACTACGGTTTCGTGGACAACACCCTCGGGGAGGACGGCGACCCCCTTGATGCGCTGGTCCTGCTGGACGAGCCCACGTTCCCGGGCTGCCTGATCCGCTGTCGCACCATCGGGATGTTCCGTATGACCGACGAGGCCGGCGGCGACGACAAGTTGATCTGCGTGCCGGTCGCCGACCCCCGGCTGGAGCACCTGCGCGACATCTACCACATGGCCGAGTTCGACCGCCTTGAGGTGCAGCACTTCTTCGAGGTCTACAAGGACCTCGAGCCCGGCAAGTCCGTCGAGGGGGCGACATGGGAGGGCAGGGAGGCCGCCGAGCGGGAGGTGGTCGCCTCGCAGAAGCGGTTCGAGGAGCACGGCCACGGCGTGGCGACCGGTCCGGCGATCGCACCACCGCACCCGCCCGAGACGGAGTAGCCGGCCTCAAGGTGACCCCCGGCACCCGCCGATCATTCCCACCGTGAGCGATCCTGCGAGCGGTCTGCGATTCGTGGTCGAGGCAGTGTTCGCGCGCCTGGCTGCTGACCGGGCCGCCCTGTGGGTGGCGACCCCCGACGGATGGACGCTGGCAGGGGCGCACGGGGTGACCGGAGCGCCCGAACGGCTGCCGGACCCTGCCGGCCTCACCGAGGTGTTCGGCGCCCCGCCCACGCTCGTGCGCACGCCCGCCGACCCCGCCGCGGAGCCGGTCGCGGTGATCGCCGTGGTCACCGACCAGCCGCCAGCGCTCCTGCAGCGGATCCTCGACGAGGCTGCCGGGGTGCTGCGCCTGCTCCAGTGCGGCGCGGCCGACGGCGTGCTCGAAGCCCTCAGCGACCAGGCCGCCGTCCTCGACCCCGACGGGGTGGTGGTGCGGGTCAACGGGGCATGGTCCGACACTCCCGCCCCGCAGAGTGCGGTGGTGGCCAGGAGCCGAGTGGGCACGCACTACCCGGCAACGCTCGAGGCGCAGGGCTCCCGCCCGGCGCGCATCGCAGCCGACGGGATCCGCGCCGTCCTGGCCGGTGCGCTGCCGGGGTTCCAGTCGGACTACGACACCGACGTGGACGCTGGGCGTCGCTCGTTCAGCCTGCAGGTCGACCCGCTGCCAGCCGGGGGCGCGGTCGTGCGGCACATCGACATCTCCTTCCGCAAACACCTGCAGCGCCAAGCTCGCCCACCGGGCCACCCACGACCCCCTCACCGGTCTGCCCAACCGCATGGTGATGGTCGACCGTCTCGGCCAGGCGCTGATCCGTTCGGCGCGCACCGGCGGCGGCGTCGCCCTGCTGTTCTGCGACGTCGACCGTTTCAAGCAGATCAACGACTCGCAGGGCCATGCCGTGGGTGACCAGGTCCTCGAGGCCATCGCCCGCCGCCTGCAGAACACTGCGCGCCAGTCCGACGTCGTGGCGCGCTTCGGCGGCGACGAGTTCGTCGTGCTGCTCGAGGACATTGCCGACGAACAGACCGCCCAGGTGTTCGCCAAGGACCTGCAGGCCGCCCTCACTCATCCGATCGTCGTCGAGGGCCGACCGCTGCACTTCGGGGTGAGTGTGGGCATCGCCATGCATCCGGGCCGCAGCGCACCGGACAGCCGCGAGATCGCCGCGCTGCTCGCCGATGCTGACGCGGCGATGTACGCGGCCAAACTGGACGGGCGGGGCTCGGTCCACGTCTTCGAGCCGGCCGACCGCGACGCCAAACGCGACCCCGCCCAGATCGCACCGGCACTGCGCACGGCGGCTCTCAACGACGAGATCCGCATGCTCGTCCAGCCGATCGTCGACCTGCGCGACGGGCGCATGACCGGGTACGAGTCCTTGGTGCGCTGGGACCTGCCCGCGGTCGGGCGGCTGTCCCCGGCGGACTTCCTGCAGACCGCGGAGGAGACCGGGGCGATCGTCCAGATCGGCCGCAGCATCCTGCGGCAGACGCTGTGGTTCGCGGCCGCGCTGCCCGAGCGGGTGCGGGTGTCGGCCAACGTGTCCTGGACCGAACTGGCCGAGGAGAGTTTCCCCGACACCGTGCTGTCCAGCCTGGACCGAGCCGGGGTGCCCGCCCACCGGCTGGACCTGGAGGTGGTGCTGCCGGCCGCCGCGGACCCCGCCTCCCTGTCCCGCCTGCACACGCTGGCCGAGCACGGCGTGGGCGTCACCCTCGATGCGTTCGGGCGCGTGCCGGTGGACCTTGCCACGCTGCCCGACGTGCGGGCCACCACGTTGAAGGTCGACCGAGCGCTGACCGTTTACGCGACGCGCGGGGGCGCACCGGAACGACTGCTCGCCGAGATCGTCGGCCTGGCCGATCGCCTGGGCCTGTCCTGTGTCGCCGAGGGGGTCGAGACGCGGGCCCAGGCCGAGGCCGCCGCGGCCCTGGGTTTCCAGCGCGGCCAGGGATTCTACTTCGGCAAACCGGCCGACCCGCAGGAGTTCCTGGACTGACTCTCAAGCGGGCAGCAGGTCACGCACACTGCGCACCCGGCCGAGATTCTGCAGCACCCCGACCACCAGCAGCAACTGCCCGACGAGGTAGGTGGGCATGATGAACGCGCTGGCACCGTCCGGCAGCACATCGGACAGTTCGGTCAGCGCGATGAGGCTGTCGGAGAGCAGGAAGAAGGCACCACCCACCGCCGCCGCCGGCGAGACCCCGGTGGCCAGGACCGCCATCGTGACCAGTGCCGCGGCGTAGACCACCACCGTTACGGCCAGACCCCCGAGGCCCGGCAGCAGTAACGCGAGCAGCAGCACCCCGTACACCAGGTAGGGCAGCGCCAGCCAGGGCCGGCGGCGCAGCGGACCCAGTGCGGTGTAGGGGCGGAACCCGACGATGTAGCAGATCTGCGCGCCGAGGAACGCGGCGATCCCGAGCACGAAGAAGATGTCGCCATCGCCCATGAGCAGCAGGTCGCCCACCCAGGAGAACACGAGCGCCACGCCCACGCAGGTCACCAGTTGATTGCGCAGGCCATCGAGGCTGGAGACGAAATAGGCCAGCAGCAGCGGCATGAGCAGCGTCTTCGAGGTCATATCAACAACCGGCACGGACACGAACACGTTGACCAGGGACGCCACGAGGTACGCCGCGAGCCACCAGTGTGCGGTTCGGCGGCGGAACATGTCCGCCAGTGTGTCAGGTGCTGGGGCACGGCGGGTGGGCAACGCAACGCACCCTCAGACGTACATCACCTGCGTCTGCTCGCTGTAGGCCACCGGTACCCCGTTGCGGACCAGCATCCCGGTCACGGTCGACAGCGGGCCGCTGCGCCAGCTTGCCTCCTCGCGCAGCCACGACCACTGCTGGCCGTCGCAGTTGTCCACGTCACCGTGGAAGTGCACGTGCCAGCGCACACTGCTGGCGGCCACCGGCTTGGACACCAGCGACATCACCGGGGGCGGCCAGGCGTCGATGTGGCACATCAGTGCCGCGACCCCGAGCGCCGGACCCTGGTTGCGCACCCAGCCGCCGGTCACCGCGCGCTGCGAGCCGCTCATCGGGAAGTCCCCCTCGCCGTAGCGCACCTGCAGGTTCTGCAGGAACACCGGCGTGAGCCCCTCGATGTGCGGCGCCTCGACGGCCTGCTCGAAGGTGCGTTCCGGCTCCGGCACGTCCGGCACGCTGTCCAGCGGCCCCGCCCCCGGTGCAGCCAGCAGGAAGCGGCCCACAGCCGCCTGCTTCCCGTTCTGCTCCAGCACCACCGCCAGGTGGGTCATGTTCCGGCCGGCCCGGCGGCCGTCGAGGCGCAGGCTGATCGGCCCGGGCGCCACCGGTTCCAGGAAGTAGATGTCCGCGCTGCGGATCGATCGCTCGTCGGCTGCCTGCGCGGCACGCACGAGGTACCCGGCGACCAGCCCGCCGAACGTCGTACGGCCCTGCGACCAGCCCTCCGGGACCACCGCGGTCCAGCCGGCGTCGATTGCAGTGAGGGCCAGCGCCTCCTCCAGATCCACCATGCCCGAAGTCTCGCAGGCTGCCCGCGTTCAGCACGCAACCGGTGCGGCGACGGGGTAAGCAAGAGACATGTCCGACAGCACAGGCAGCGCTGCCGCATTCGGCACACCCCGCCCGAGCCGGCGCAAGCGCCGCGCCGAGGGTCGCGCGACCCGCAAGCGGGTACCGCTGGACGCCTTGGCCGCAGTTCCCGAGCAGCGCGGGGACGCACTCGGCCTGCTGGCCGGGCAGGAGCGAGACCGCCTGCAGTCACTGATCGCCCTGCGCCACGATCGCATGTCCGCCGACCCGTTCGCATTCCTGCGCGGCGCTGCCATCGTCATGGCCGACGACCTGAGCCGCACGCCCAACAGTGGCATCACGGTGCAGTTGTGCGGCGACGCCCACATCGCGAACTTCGGGCTGTTCGCCTCCCCAGAACGCACGCTGGTCTTCGACCTCAACGACTTCGACGAGACGCTGCCGGGGCCGTTCGAGTGGGACGTCAAGCGGATGGCCGCAAGCCTCGCGGTGGCCGGCGAGGTCAACGACCACAAGGACAAGCAGATCCGCAAGGCCTCCCTGGCGGCGGTGCGGTCCTACCGCGAGACGATGGAGACGTTGTGCCGCATGCCGGCTCTGACGGTCTGGTCGGCGGCACTCGACTTCGACGACCTGCTGCAGGCGGCGCGCAAGACCCCGCTGGGCAAGGCCGTGGAGAAGGCGGGCAGACGCGCCGGCAAGCGCACGGGTGACAGCGCCGTGGCCCGTTTCACCGAGGAGGTCGACGGTGTCCGCCGGTTCCGGGCCGACCCGCCCTTGCTGGTGCCGGTCCCGCAGGCCGACTCCGCTCGGGTCGAACAGGACCTCGCCGCCGTCTACGCGCAGTACCTGGCCACGCTGCAACCGGATCGCATCGCGCTGCTGATGCGGTTCTCCTACGTGGACGTCGCGCAGAAGGTCGTCGGCGTCGGGAGCGTCGGCACTCTGGCTCTGGTGCTGCTGCTGCAGACCGGGGACAAGGAGCACTTGATCCTGCAGGTCAAGCAGGCGACCCAATCAGTGCTCGAGCCGTACCTGGGCCCCAGCGAGTTCGGCGAATCCGGCAAGCGGGTGGTCGTGGGACAGCGGGTGCTGCAAGTGGTCGGCGACCCCCTCCTGGGCTGGTCCCACAGCTTCGGTGCGCACCCGTTCGACTTCTACGTGCGGCAGTTGCAGGACATGAAGGGCGCCATCGAGCCCGGTGATCTGGACCCCGACGAACTGTCCATCTACGGCCAGGTCTGCGGTGCGGTACTGGCCCGGGCGCACGCTCGGGGCGGCAACTCCGCCCTGATCGCGGGGTACCTCGGCGACGACGACGACTTCGACGAGGCCATCACGGATTTCGCCACGTCTTACGCGGACATCAACCGCGGCGACCACCAGGCGCTACGGGCGAGCGTGCGCGCCAGCGCCAGGCGTTAGCCAAACCGACACCCGGGAGCGATCCAACCGCGCAGTTTCGCTCCCCGATGACCGCAACACTCCCCGATCCACCAAGCGCGCACGCAACCGCGGGAACCGCGACCCCGTGCTACCGACCCCGACACCCGGGAGCGATCCGGCCGCGCAGTTTCGCTCCCCGACGCCCGAACCTCTCCCCCCTTCCGCCGCGGAGGCCCAGCGAAGCCGACGCCGCCCCCACTCGCCCACTCCAGCGCCAGGCGTTAGCGAAACCGACACCCGGGAGCGATCCAACCGCGCAGTTTCGCTCCCCGATGACCGAACCTCTCCCCCTTCCTCCGCGGCGCCATGGCATGACGCCGTGGGAATACCCCGGTGGCGTATCGTGTTGCCCCGAACGACGAAAGGTCGCCCATATGCAGATCGACGACGAGACCAAGAAGGCGCAGATCCATCGACTGCGCCGCATCGAGGGACAGGTGCGCGGCCTGCAGCGGCTCATCGACAGCGAGAGTGACTGCGTGGATGTGCTGACGCAGGTGTCGGCCACCACCCGGGCGCTGGAGTCGTTCGCCATCCAACTCGTCGAGCAGCACCTGCAGACCTGCGTGCGCGAGGCCAGCCAGGAGGGCGTCGACCCGGAGGCGAAAGTCTTGGAACTATCGGCAGCCATTGCCAGATTGGTGCGGTCATGAGCCAGGAACTGAAGGTGCGCGGTTTGACGTGCGGGCACTGCGTGCACGCCGTGACCGAGGAACTCACCGCGCTGGACGGCGTCTCGGCCGTCAGCGTCGACCTCGTCCCGGATGGCGTCTCCACCGTGACCGTGGACGCCACCGGGGCGCTCGACGCGCAGCAGGTCCGCTTCGCGCTGGCCGAGGCCGGGGACTACGAACTCGTCTGATCGAACGCGTCTTACAGTGAAGATGTGAAAGCGTCGTTGGTCTTCATCCACGGACGCTGGGCCCAGAGCGGTGACTGGGTGGGCGCGATCAACACCGGCCTCACCACATCCGGCCGGGAGCCACTGGCCGACGACATCGACGTCTTCGAAGTGGACTACGCCGACGTCCTGCACGACGTGCTCGCCTCGATGCCCGAGCGCGAGATCGAGGCGACCGAGCCGTCCGCGGACTACGCCCGCCACCAGCGCATGGTCCGGCTGGGCATGCACCCCTACACCCGGCGCCCCACCAGCCCCTACGACTTCTTCCCCAAGGAATGGGTCACCCGGTTCCTCATGAGCCGGATGCCCGAGATCCAGCGCTACCGGGCCAATCCCGAGGTCAGGGCGGCGGTGCGGGCCCGATGCCTCGAGCAACTGCCCAAGGGCGACCTGCTGATCGTCGGGCACAGCCTCGGGGCCGTGGTCGCGTTCGATCTGCTGCACTACCTGCCCAAGGACACCCACGTGGAACTGCTGCTGACCATCGGCAGCCCGATGGCCCGCAAACCCTGGCGGCGGACCCTCGCGGAGTACCGCGGGCAGTTCCCCACCGGCCCGGTGACGACCTGGGTGAACCTCGTCAACAAGGGCGACTGGGTGACCGGCGGCGACGGCATCCATCTGTGGTATCCACAGGCCATCGACACCTTCGCCAGCTTGGGCCTGGGCATGCACGGCGAGACGCACTACCTGGCCTCCGAACCGGCCGGGGTGGCGATCGGGGACGCCGTCACCAGAGCGCGCACCCGGGCCCACCGGTGAAAGTCGCGGCGCTGGGGATCGACTGTTCGGACCCGCAGCGCACGTGGGAGACCGTCCGTGCGGTGGAGCCGGTCGACCTGCTGGTGCTGCCGGAACTGGCCTTCATGCCGTGGTTGTGCGCGACCCGTGAGGTGTTGCCGACGGCCTGGGAGGCAGCCGCGGCCCAGCAGGACCTCTCGCGACTGGCCGATCTGCCGGCCCGGGTGGTGGTGGGCACCGTGGCGCGCGCCGACGGATTCAACGACGCTTTCTGGTGGTCGGCGGACACCGGACTGCACGTGGTGCACGCCAAGACCTACCTTCCCGACGAAACCGGGTTCTGGGAGGCGAGCTGGTACCGGCGCGGGCCTGTCCACTTCCCGGTCGCGGACACCCCCGTGGGCCGGCTCGGGATCACCGTCTGCACCGAGATGTGGTTCACCCAGCACGCGTTCACCGGCGCCGACGTGATCGTGGTGCCGCGGGCCACGCCCATCGAGACGACCCAGAAGTGGCTCGCCGGCGGTGCCGTGCACGCCGTGACCAGCGGCGCGTTCTGCGTGTCGAGCAACCGCGCGGAGGAGGTTGCGGGCACGGTGATGGGTGGGGCGGGCTGGATCATCGATCCCGACGGCGGCGAACTGGCGGTCACCACGGCGGGCGAGCCGGTCGTCCTCCGCGACATCGATCTCGCAGCCGCCGCCGCGGCCAAGCGGACCTACCCGCGGTACGTGGTCACGGACTGAGGACCCGGGCGTACCCACCCCCCGTATCTGACCGACCGGTGCACGAAGTCTTGCCTGGCGCGGCAGAATGTAGAGCATGACCGAGAAGATGGTGTACGCGTTCTCCGAAGGCAACAAGGACCTCAAGGACCTCCTGGGCGGCAAGGGTGCCAACCTCGCCGAGATGACCAACCTGGGACTGCCAGTGCCACCGGGATTCACCATCACCACCGACGCCTGCCGCGCCTACCTCGAAAGCGGCGCGATGACCAAGGAACTGCTCACCCAGGTGCGCGCGAGCCTCGACGACCTCGAGCACCAGATGGGCCGCACCCTCGGCGACCCGGAGAACCCGCTGCTGCTCTCCGTGCGGTCCGGCGCCAAGTTCTCCATGCCCGGCATGATGGAGACCGTCCTGAACATCGGGCTCAACGACGAGTCCGTGCACGGCCTGGCCGCACAGTCGGGCAACGAGCGTTTCGCGTGGGACTCGTACCGCCGCCTGATCCAGATGTTCGGCAAGACCGTGCTCGACCTCGACGGCGACCTGTTCGCCGAGGCCCTGGCCGACGTGGAGCGGGAGAGCGGCGTCGCCTCCGACGTGCTGATCCCCGCAGACCACCTCAAAGAGCTGGTACAGCGCTACGAGGACATCATCACCTCCCACGGCATGCACTTCCCGCAGGACCCGCGCGACCAGCTCCTCGGTGCCATCGAGGCGGTCTTCCGCTCGTGGAACACCCCGCGCGCCCAGCTCTACCGCCGCCAGGAGCGCATCCCCAACGATCTCGGCACCGCCGTCAACGTGCAGGCCATGGTCTTCGGCAACTCCGGCGAGCACTCCGGCACCGGCGTGGCGTTCACCCGCGACCCCGCCACCGGCGCCCCCGGCGTCTACGGCGACTACCTGGAGTCCGCGCAGGGTGAGGACGTGGTCTCCGGCATCCGCAACACGCTGGCGCTGCACGAACTAAAAGTGCTCGAGCCGGAGCCGTACAAAACGCTCATGAAGATCATGACGACCCTGGAGAACCACTACCGGGATCTGTGCGACATCGAGTTCACCATCGAGCGCGGCAAGTTGTGGATGCTGCAGACCCGCGTGGGCAAGCGCACCGCCGGTGCGGCCTTCCGGATAGCGGTGCAGCTGGTCGACGAGGGCCTCATCGACATGGACGAGGCCACGCGTCGGGTGACCGGCCCGCAACTGGGCCAGTTGATGTTCCCGCAGTTCGACCGGGCCAACGCCCCGAAGTCCTCCGTCAAGGGCACCGCCGCGTCCCCGGGTGCGGCCGTCGGCCAGATCGTTTTCGACTCCGACGCCGCCGTGGCCGCTGCCGCCGAGGGCAAGAAGGTCATCCTGGTGCGCCGGGAGACCAACCCCGACGACCTGCCCGGCATGGTCGCCGCGGCCGGCATCCTCACCACCCGTGGCGGGAAGACCTCCCACGCCGCCGTGGTCGCGCGCGGGATGGGCAAGACCGCGGTGTGCGGGACCGAAGCGCTGGAGATCGACTCCGTGGCCCGCACCCTGACCTTCCCCGACGGCACCCGCCGTGTCGAGGGTGAGGTCATCTCCATCGACGGGACCACCGGCGAGGTCTTCGACGGTCAGGTCGAGGTCCGCCCCTCCCCGGTGGTCGAGTACTTCGACGCCGGCATCGACGCCGCTCTCGACGACGCCGACGGTCCGACCGCCGAACTGGTCCACGCGGTGGACCGGATCATGCGTCACGCGGACGAGAACCGCCGCCTCAGGGTGCGTGCCAACGCCGACACCCCAGAGGACGCCGCCCGCGGACGACGCATGGGCAGTCAGGGCATCGGCCTGTGCCGCACCGAGCACATGTTCCTCGGCGAACGCAAGCAGTACGTCGAGAAGTTGATCCTGGCCGACACCGATGAGGAGCATGAGGACGCACTGGCCGAACTGCTCCCGCTGCAGCGCAAGGACTTCATCCGCATCCTCGAGGTGATGGACGGCCTGCCCGTCACGATCCGCCTGCTCGACCCCCCGCTGCACGAGTTCCTGCCCGACCTCACGGAGTTGTCGGTGCGAGTGGCTGTGGCCGAGGAGCACGGCAAGCCCAAGGAGGCCGACTTGCGCCTGCTGCGTGCTGTGCGCCGGCTGCACGAGTCGAACCCGATGCTGGGCCTGCGCGGGGTGCGCCTGGGCCTGGTGGTCAAGGGCCTCTTCGCGCTGCAGGTGCGCGCCATCGCGGAGGCCGCGTGTTTCCGCCAGCGTCTGGGCGGCGACCCGAAAGCGGAGATCATGGTCCCGCTGGTCGGTTCGGTGCACGAGCTCGAGTTGATCATCGACGAGGCCTCCCAGGTGCTCGCCGATGTGGCCAGCAAGCACGGCTGCACGCTGCGGTTCCCGATCGGCACGATGATCGAGTTGCCGCGCGCGGCCCTGACCGCCGGTGAGATCGCCAATAGCGCGGAGTTCTTCTCCTTCGGCACCAACGACCTCACCCAGACCACGTGGGGCTTCAGCCGCGACGACGTGGAGGCCGGGTTCTTCTCCCTGTACCTCGAGAAGGGCGTGTTCGGGGTCTCCCCGTTCGAGAGCATCGACGCCGAGGGTGTCGGCCGGCTCGTGCAGATCGCCTCGACCGAGGGGCGCGAGATCCGTCCGGACCTGCACCTCGGCGTGTGCGGGGAGCATGGCGGCGACCCGCAGTCGGTGCACTTCTTCCACGAGGTCGGGCTGGACTACGTGTCCTGCTCGCCGTTCCGGGTCCCGGTGGCCCGCCTGGAGGCCGCACGGGCCTCGCTGGGCATGACCACCTCGGACAACCGGTAGGCCAACGCCTGGCCCAGCCCTACAAGCGCCCGGTGTGCCCGCCCCGGCGGGCGTCGGCGGCCGCCACCGCGTCACTGGACACCGCGTGCACGCCACCGAAGTAGAAGTCCTTGTGCCGCCAGTGCGAAACCGGCTCCGGCAGAGATGCGAGTTGCCCGGCGGGGAACCCTGGCTCCACCTGCACCACCCCCGCGTTGTCCAGGTGCACCCGTGGCGCGTCGATGGCTTCCTGCAGCGGCACGCCGCGCAACAGCCCCGCGATGACCCGGGTCAGGGCGCTGCGGATGCGCTCGCTGCCCCCGGTCCCGAGGGCGGTGACGATCCCGTCGCGCTCCACCAGGCTCGGCGCCATCATCGACCGGATGCGCGACCCCACCGGTGAGGCCAGCCCATCGGGATGCAGGTCGCTCTCCCCCATCATGTTGTTCAGCTGCACGCCGGTGTCACCGAGCATCACTCCCGAACAACTACCGTTGCTCACCGTCATGGCGACGGTCTGCACGCCGTCGGTGACGCTGAGGTGGGTCGTGCCGCGCACCGACGTCGGCGCCAGCGTCTTGGTGTGGTCGGTGGCGTCGCGCAGTGCCGTGAGCAGGTCCAGCGCGGTGGGTTCGGCGGGCAGTTCAGCCAGCGCGTACGCGATGATCGAGCCGCCGAGCGACGGGGCGGGGTTGGTGAACACCGTTCCGCCGGCCAGTTCCACCCGGAGTGGCTCGCGCTCGAACACCCGGTACGCGGCCAGGTCCGCTTCGTGCAGCGGGCCTTCGGCCGGCAGTCGCGACAGGCCGGCCGCGACCTCGTCGAGGAAATGCGCGTACGCGTCGTTGTGGAGCACCTCCCCCTCGGCCAGCAGCCGGCCGCCCGGTGCGTAGATGGCCGCGGCCTGCGGCGTCGAGGTGACGATCGGACCGATCAAGTACAGGACCAGCGCCTGCGCCGCGGTCATCGCCGCGCCCCGGCGGGCCAGTGCCTGCGCCGGGCGCAGCATCTCTTCGCGAGACAACCGGCCGTGCTGCTCGTGGGCGCGCAGCAGGCCGCCGAGCACCCCCGGCACGGCCACCGTCGACGGCCCGATCGTGAAGTCCTGCACCGCCCCGGAGAACTCCACGGTGATCACCTCGTGCTGTGGGTGGTCGTGCGGAGTGGGCACTGCGGCGAAGAAGTCGATGAGGTGGGTCGCGCCGTCAGCGTCGTGCACCATCATGAAACCGCCGCCGGCCAGGCTGGCCAGCCCCGGTTCGGTGACCGGCATCGCGAAAGCGGCGCTGACAGCGGCGTCCACGGCGTTCCCGCCCTCGGCGAGGACCTCCAGGGCCACCTCCACCGTGCCCGGGGCACCTGCCGCGACCGCTGCCTGCATGCCCACCAGGCTAACCACGCGAACGCACCCACCTGCTGGCAGACTCGACCAGTGCTCAGCCTGCTGGTGTCCCTCGGCTTCCTGGGCCTGGCAGCGGTCGACCCCGTCGGCGTCGCGGTGATGCCGCTGCTGCTGACCCAGCCCCACGGCATCCGGCGTTCGGTGTGGTTCCTCGCCGGGTCGGCGATGGGCATCATGGTCCTCGGGGTCGCCTTCGCGATCGGCGCCGGTCACGTGATGCTGCGTGTGACCAAGGAGTACCCCTGGCTGGAGCCGGCGGTGGAGATCGCGTGCGGGGTGCTGTTCGCCGGGTTCGCGCTGTACCTGTGGTGGCAGCAGCGCCAGGGCCGCGGCACCCCCGAGGTCTCCGGGACGCTGCGCCGCCGCCTCGACCTGCCCGGGGTGAGCCTGTTCGGGTTCGGCGCGATCCTGGTCGTCGTGCAGAGCCTGCTGGACGTGGTGTTCATCGTGGCGATGGTCAACGTGGGCGCGAAGAACCTGCCGGTGGTCGAGGTGGTGTTCGCTGTGCTCGTCTATGCCGCCGCCGCGCTGGCCATCCAAACCGCGATCGTCGCGGCGTACGTGTGGGCCGGCCCCCAGCACCGCGACGCGGTCACCGGGAGGGTCACGGGGTGGCTGGACCGCTACGGCGCGCAAGCCGCGATCATCGCCGGCCTCGGGGTGGGAGCGATCCTGGTCGGCAGCGGGATCAGCGCGCTGAACGGCGGGCCGTCACTCGGGTGACGGCACAGCCACCACCATCAGACCCTCGATACCTTCGAAGTCGCGATTCAGTAGAGGACGCGCAACCGCACGGTCTCGGGCAGGGCGCGGAGCTGGTCGAGCACCTCGTCGGCGTAGTCGACCCCGACATCGGTGAGCACGTACCCCGACTCCCCGCGGGTTCCGAGCAACTGACCTTCGACGTTGACGCCGTGCGCCGCCAGCACCGAGTTGATCGCCGCGAGCACACCGGGGACGTTGCGGTGCAGGTGCGCCAGCCGGTGCGTGCCCTCATGCTCAGGCAGGCTCAGCGGCGGCAGGTTGACGCTGAGCACCGTTGAGCCGTCAGTGCCGAAGTCGACCAGTTTCCCGGCGACGAAACGGCCGATGTCCTGCTGTGCCTCCAACGTGGACCCACCGATATGCGGGGTCAGGACGACGTTCGGCAACCCCCGCAGTTCGCTGCGGAACTCCTCACCCCGGCTCGCCGGCTCCACGGGGAACACGTCGACGGCCGCACCGCCGAGGTGCCCGCTGACCAGGTGTTCGCGCAGGGCGGCGGTGTCGATCACGAAGCCGCGGGACAGGTTGAGGAACAGCGCCCCGGGCTTCATGGCAGCGAACTGCGGCTCGCCGAAAAGTCCGGCGTTGCCCGGACGGCCGTCCACATGCAACGTCACCACGTCGGCCACGGCCAGCAACTCGGCCAGCGAACCGCACCGGCGCGCGTTGCCCAGCGCGAGTTTGTCGACGGTGTCGTAGAAGTACACGACCATGCCCAGCGCCTCGGCCAGCACGGACAGTTGCGCGCCGATGTTGCCGTAGCCGATGATCCCCAGGCTGCGCCCGCGCACCTCGTGCGCCCCCGCGGCGGATTTGTCCCACACGCCCTGGTGCATCAGCGCGTTCTTCTGCACCATCCCACGGGTCAGCGCGATGATCTCCGCCAGCGCGAGTTCCACGACCGAGCGGGTGTTGGAGTAGGGGGCGTTGAACACCGCGACCCCCTCGTCGGTCGCCGCTGCCAGGTCGATCTGGTCGGTGCCGATGCAGAAGGCTCCGACGGCCAGCAGCGAGTCCGCCTCGCGGAGGTGCTGCGCGCTCACCTGCGTCTTCGAGCGGACGCCCAGCAGTTGCACGCCCTCGAGCCGGCGCGCGAGTTCTTCGCCGGCCAGCGCCCGGTCCAGGCTTTCAACGGCGTAGCCGGCCCTTTCCAGCGCCGCGGCACCATCGGGGTGGATGTTCTCGAGCAGAAGGGCGCGCACCCTTCGATGGTACGAGCAGCGTCGCTCAGTGCCCGGCGAGCCACTCCTGGTTGAAGGCGTACTCCTTGTCCAGGCTGGCCAGGGTCTCCTTCTCCACGACCCCCTCCAGCTTCCCGCCGATGAGCGGGACGCTGGCCTTGACGTCCATGTTGACCACCCAGTCGGCGCTCGCGTCGCCGGTCGGCTTGACCTCGAGGCGGCCGGTGACCTTCAGCGGCTTGCCGGGGAAGTCGATGTGCAGGTCGCAGACGTAACTGCCGCCACTGGCGGTCCAGTGCTCCGTCTGCACGAGTTTGTTGGTGTCGCCCAGGATCTTCTTGGCGAAGTCCGGCAGGTCGGCCGGCACGATCCGCTCCACCTTCAGCGTGATCGCGGAGTCCGAGGTGTCGAAGGTCTGCACATCGGTGGAGATGTCACCGAGGGCCTGGTACTTGCTGTCGACGTACGCGCGGTCGGACAACATCGCCCATACGGCGTCAGCGCTGGCCTGGTACTTGTCGACACGCGAGATCTTCTTGGACATTCCATCTCCTTCGCTCCGCTGCGAACGTACTGCGAATCGCCGGGAAGTTTCCTGTCGAGCAGTCTCACCGGCTATTCTCGAACACATGTACGCAGACGGTCTCCTCGAAGGACTCAACGACGAGCAGCGAGCGGTCGCGCAGTTCGACGGCGGACCGCTGCGGGTGCTCGCCGGCGCGGGCACCGGCAAGACCACCGCGCTCAGTGCCCGGGTGGCGCGCATCGTGGCCGATGGCGTCCCCGCGGAGCGCGTCCTGCTGCTCACCTTCACCCGCCGCGCGGCACGGCAGATGGTCGAACGCAGCCACGCCCGCCTGGCCCGCATCGGGTACAAGTCCGGCCGCGTGTCCGGCGGCACGTTCCACTCCGTGGCCCACCGCACCCTGCGCCAGCACGCCGCGCGACTCGGCCTGCCGGAGGGCTTCTCCGTGCTCGACCCGGCCGACGCCGCCGACGTCATGGACGTGGTGCGCGACGAGACGCTCAAGGACCTGCCCGGTGGCCGGCGGGTGCCCCGCAAGTCCACCCTGCTCGACATCTACTCCCGCGCCGTCGACACCGGCACCCCGGTGGCCGACGTGGTCAACGCCATCGCCCCGTGGGCCAGCGACCTCGTCGAACCGATCGGCGCGGTGTGCGCCGCGTACCTCACTCGCAAACGCCGGCTGGGCCTGCTGGACTTCGACGACCTGCTACTGCACTGGCGGCAGGCCCTGCGCGACGACCTCGTGGGCCGCAGCCTCGGCGGCATGTACGACCACGTGCTCGTCGATGAGTACCAGGACGTCAACGCCCTGCAGGTCGAACTGCTGCAACTGCTGCGCCGGCACGACGACCGGATCACCGTGGTGGGCGACGACGCGCAGGCGATCTACTCGTTCCGCGCCTCCGACCCCCGCCACATCCTCGACTTCGAGGCCGACTTCGCCGGCGCCACCACGCTGCAACTCACCGTCAACTACCGCAGCACGCAGGCGATCCTGGACACCGCGAACACTCTGGCCGATGACGCCCCGGCGGGCTTCTCCACGCGACTGCGGGCCGCCGCCCCGGCGCCAGCCACCCTGCCCCGGATGGTCCGCTGCGCCGACGAGGACCACCAGAGCCAGATCGTCTGCGAGGAGGTGCTGGCCCAGCGCGAAGCCGGGGTGGCCCTGCAGGAGCAGGCGGTGCTCGTGCGTGCCGCCCACCACAGCGACCGCCTCGAGATCGAACTGGGCCGCCGCGGCATCCCCTTCGTGAAGTACGGCGGCCTGCGCTACCTGGAGGCCGCCCACGTCAAGGACCTGCTGGCCGCGTTCCGGATCGCCGACAACCCCCGCGACGAGGTGGCCTGGTTCCGCGTCCTGCAACTGCTGCCCGGGGTGGGGCCGACGAAGGCCAAACGCGCCCTGACCGCCTTGGGTCTGCTCGACGACGGCGAGGACGCCGAGGTGTTGCTGCGCTGGCCCCTGGCCCTCAACGAGTTGCCGGCCGGCGCCCAGGAAGCGGCGGAGGCCGTGGCCCGGGCGGTCGCAACCAAGCAGGCCGACCCACTGCGACAGGCCATGGCACCGCTGATCCGCGCGGCCTACGACAACGGCGAGGAGCGCCTGGCCGACCTCGATGTGCTCGTCGAGGCCGCCGCCACCCTGCCCCGACTGTCGGACGTCGCCGCCGACCACGCCCTGGATCCGCCGCGGTCGACCGGCGATCTGGCCGGCGCCCCGGCCATCGACGAGGACTGGCTGGTGATCAGCACGATGCACTCGGCCAAGGGCCTGGAGTGGGACGTGGTGCACGTGATCCACGCCGCCGACGGCAACATCCCCTCGGACATGGCCCTGACCGACCGTAACGGCCTGGAGGAGGAGCGGCGACTGTTCTACGTGGCCGTGACCCGCGCCCGCCACGACCTCAACGTGTACGTGCCGCTGCGCTACCACCATCGCCCCACCGGCGACCGGCATTCCTGGTCCCAGCCCTCCCGATTCCTGTCCGACGCGGTGCGCGCCACGATGACCGAGCAGACCCTGCTGCGCCCGGAGTCCGGCGACCCCGCCGACATCGCAGTCGTGGACACGACCTCCGCCGTGGACGCCGAACTGCGCGGCCTCTTCGGCTGACGCGGCACTAGCCTTGCCGGCATGGACAAGGCACACCTGCGCGCCATGGTGCGTGCGCGCCGTGCCGCCGGGCATGTGCCGGACTCGGGCTACCCCGCGAGGGTGCTCGCGGCCGTCCCCCGGGGCGTCGTGTGCTGCTACGTCGCCCTGCCCGGCGAACCACCCACCGAGGACCTCATCGAGGCACTGCTGGCCCGCGGCGACGAGGTGTACCTGCCGATCGCCGGGGCCCGCCGGGTCCTGCACTGGACCCCCGCCATCTCGTCGCGCCCGTGGCGGGCATGGGGCGTCGGACCGGGCCCCACCCCCGAACCCGTCCCCCTCCCCGAACCCGCCACCGTCATCGTCCCCGCGCTGGCCGTCGACGCCACCGGGCATCGCCTGGGCCAGGGCGGTGGGTACTACGACCGCTTCGTGCCGACCGTCCCGCAGGCCCGTACCGTCGCCCTTATCTGGCACGACGAGGTGTTCGAGCGCATCCCGGCGCAGCGCCACGACATCCGCGTGGACACCTGGGTGATCGCCGATGCCTGACCCCACCGGCGACCTCGTCGTCAACGACTCCCTGACCATCCCCGCCACCGAACTGCACTGGCGGTTCAGCCGTTCTTCGGGCCCCGGCGGGCAGTCGGTCAACACCAGCGACTCCCGCGTCGAGCTGACCTGGGACCCCCGCACCTCCCACGCGCTGACCCCCTACCAGCGGCACGCCCTGCGCACCCCGTTCGTCATCACCGCCTCCGAGCACCGCTCGCAGTTGCAGAACCGGCAGGCCGCCCGCCACCGCCTGGTCCGCAGGGTGGAGTCGGCCTTGGCGCCGAAGCGGAAGCGCCGTCGCCGCACCCGGCCGAGCGCCGCATCCCAGACCCGCCGCATGGACGCCAAGCGCAAGCGCTCGTCGCTGAAGGCCTCCCGCCGCCGCCCGTCACCGGAGTAGCCGGGCCACTAGGCTGGCCCTATGACTTTGTACCCGCTGGCGCTGCTTCCCCAGGTCACCGTCACCGAGGGCACCGCCCAACTCCCGTTCGTCCCCGGCACGGAGGCCGAGTACGGCACCGCGGAGCAGGCCATCGCCGCATGGTCCGAGCAGGGCGCGGCCTGGGTGCACGTGGTCGACAACGACCCCGGCGACACCAACTACGCCTCCATCGCCCGCGCCACCGGCGCGCACGTGCAACTGGCCTCCCAGATCGCCACCGAGGCCGCACTGCAGGCGGCGATGGCCGCCAAGCCCAGCCGCATCGTCATCGAGCCGACCGACCTGACGTGGACCCAGAACGCGCTCGGTGCGCACGGCGATCTGCTGGCCGTCGCGCTGGACATCCGCCGCCCGGACGCCCTTGCCGTGGCCACCACGCTCGACCAGGCCGGATGCAGCCGCTACGTGGTGAGCGACATCGCCGAGCACCACCGCTGGCGCCACGACGACCGGCACCTGCTCCAGGAGTTCTGCGACGCCACCGACGCGCACGTGATCGCGGAGGGCGGGGTCAAGAACCTCGACGACCTGCACGAATTGCACGAACTGGTACCCGACGGCCTCGACGGGATCATCCTCGACGCCCCGCTGTACGACGGCGCGTTCATGTACGCCGAGGCCGTGGCTGCCGGCGCGGATCGCTTCGACATGTTCTTCTGGGGCCCGCCCCAGCCGTGATCAGGCCCGCGGTGCGGGCGTGAAACCCATCCGCTCGCTGTAGACGACCACCTGGTCGCGCCCAGCCCGTTTCGCGGCGTACAACGCCACATCCGCACACCGCCGCAACTCGCTGCTGCTGCGGGCGTGGTCGGGGAACGCCGCCAGCCCGGCTGACAGCGTCACCTGCGGGTAGCGGTTGCCTGAGGCTGTGCCCACCAACTGCGGCAGGGCCGCCCGCAACTGCTCGGCCCGCTCCCGCGTCACTTCCAGCGGCGCTGACGGCATGAGGATGATGAACTCCTCACCGCCGTACCGGCAGGCGATGTCGCCGGGGCGCAGCCGGGCGCGCAGCAGGTCGCCCAGCCAGCGCAGGACCTGATCGCCGGCAGCATGCCCGTGCTCGTCGTTGAGCGCTTTGAAGTGGTCCAGGTCGAGCATCAACATGCACAGCGGCGTGTTCTCGCGCTCGGCGCGCGCCAGTTCCCGGCCGAACGTCTCCTCGAGGTACCGCCGGTTGTGCAAGCCGGTCAGCGGGTCGCGCAGCTCGCTCGCGCAGCCCGTCCTGCAGCGTCTGGATCGTCACCAGTTGCGCGGTCAGTTTCTCGTTGGCGTCACGCAGTTCGAGTTCGGTCAGGCGCAGGGCGTTGATGTCGCGCAGCACCAGCACCCGGCCGCGGACCCGGTCGCGCTCATCGCTGACCACTACCCGGTGCACGTCGACGTGGCGGGAGGTGGGGTGCTCGATGAAGACATCGGTGTGATCGCGGTCGGAGTCGACGGTCTGCAGCAGCCCAGGCCACGGCGCGAGCACCGAGGCCACGGGTGTGCCGGCAAGATCCCGCCGCCGGATCCCCAGCCAGTTGTAGAACGCCGCGTTGGCCATCGCCACCCGGTCGGCCGCATCGAGGACCAGCACGGCGTCGTGCAGGTTCTCCAGCACCGACTCCTGCGCGATCGGGACCACGGTGAGCAGACCCTGCCGCAACGTCGCCCATGTCATCCCCACCGCCGTGACCGCGAAGGCGATCGGCGCCGGATCCTGGCCGGGGAAAGGACTGAACCCGAAGACGTAGGCGATCGACCCCAGGATCGGGAACGCGGCGAGCACAAGCATCAACGTGAACTGCCCGCGGTAACTGTCGTCGTGCCGGCCGAACGCCACCACGACGATGGCCAGGGCGGCGAGCAGCAGCAGGTAGCTGTACCCGATCACGAGGAAGAACACCGGGCCGTGCTCGTACACCAGGATGTTCCCCGGCTCGGGCACGAACCCGGTCCACAGCCAGTGGTGCAGGCCGTTGGTGGCGGCGGCGATGACGCAGCACACCGGCACGATCCACAGCAGCCACCGCGGCTGCGGCGCCCACTTCTCGCTCTGGGTGTACTCCACGACGAACAGGAAGAAGAAGACCGGCACGCTCATCGCGCCGGGATAGCCCAGGGTTCCGAAGAAGATCTTGGCGTTCTCGCCCACGACCATCGCTTCGCACGCGTATGCCAGCGTCCACACCAGCATGGCGATGAGCAGTCCCACCAGCGGTCGGCCACCGATGGCACCGCGCCGCGGCCACACCATCATCAGCGCGACGGCCATGACCACTGCGCTGGCCAACAGGGACAGGCCGTACACACTCCACTGCCAGTCCACGATTGGCAGGCTAGAGGTTGATCAGGTCGCGTCGCCCGACGAGGCGTCCTGCCTGCTGTATCGGGCCAACAGGTCCGCCTCACCGGCCTTGCCCGGGAAGCGCCACCATGTCACCGCTGCCCCGATGAGGATCGCCACGATGCCCGCGGCGTAGGCCCAGTTGGCGCCGTCAAGGAAGGACTGCTGCGCCGCCTGCTCGATCGCTGAGGCGTACGACGGGTACTGCTCGGCGACGGCCTCGGCACCGGCGAAGGACTTCTGCAACTGCGTGGCCACCTCGTCGGTGACCTTCTCGGATTCCGGGGAGGCGGCCACCGCCGAAGCCATGGCGCTGGCGTAACCGAGCGTGAGCAGCACCCCGAGGATCGACTGCATGACCGCACCGCCGAGGTCGCGCTGCAGGTCCGCCGTCGCGGAGGCCATGCCCGCCCGGTGGACCGGCACGGAAGCGGTCAGCGCGTGGGACGCCGGGGTGCCCGCGAACCCGACCCCGAGCCCGACGAGGACGTACGCCAGGGCTACACCGGCGTACGACGTCTGCTGCTTCCACAGCAACAGCATCACGATGAAGCCGAGGACGAAGAACACGTAGCCGAGCAAGAGCGTGAAGCGCGAACCGCGGGACACCACCAGCTTGGCGGACAGCCCGGCCACCGCGACCATCGCCACGGACATCGGGATGACCGACGCGCCGGAGGCCAGCGTGCTGTAGGCCCGGACGTTCTGCAGGAACTGCTGGCTGATGTACATCGTGCCCATCAGCGTGCCGAACACGATGATCCCGGCCACGGCCGCCACCCAGAAGATCCGCCGCGTGGCCACGTCGAGGTCGTACAGCGGGTTGGGTGCCCGCCGCTGCCGGCGCACGAACCACACCGCGGTGACCACGGTCACGACCGCGAAGAACCCGGCGAGTTTGAGCCCGCCCGGCACGGCTGCGAAGTTGATGGCCAGCACCAGGGCGGCGATCATCACCACGGACAGGGCACCACCCCGATGATCCACCGGGTCCGAGGTCTCGTTGACGTGCGCGGGCACCACCCGCAGCGCGAGCAGGAACGCCACCGCCGCCAGCGGCACGGTGATGAGGAAGACCGAGCCCCACCAGAAGTTCTCCAACAGCCAGCCTGCGGTCAGCGGCCCGATGACCATGACGCCGCTGCCGATCGCCGACCACTTCGCGATCGCCGCCGTGCGTGCCGGGCCGTCGGCCCACAGCGCCGTGATGAGCGCCAACGTGGTCGGAAACGCCATGCCCGCGCAGACCCCGCCCAGCACGCGCGCGACGATGAGCACCGTCTCGCTCCACGCGAAGGAGGCCAGCAGCGCCGCGGGGATGGACAGCCCGGTTCCCACCAGCAGCAGCAGTTTGCGCCCGTAGTGGTCACCCACGGCACCGAGGTACAGCACAGAGGCGGCCAGGCCGAGGGAGAAACCCACGGCGATCATGTTCAGCGACGTCTGGCTGGCCTCTAAAGCCCGGCCGATCGACGGCAGTGCCACGTTCGCCACGGCGAGGTTGAGGTTGGCGACCCCGGCCACCGTGATCAGGGTCCCCAGCACCAGGCCGGCGCGGGTGGGCTTGGTCGTCACGGCGGCGGCGGTCACGCGCTCAGCGTGGCACGCATGGACACCGGATTCAGCCTGACAGCAGCCGTTCGGCCAGCCAGAGGTCGAGCATCCAGTCGGAGTCCAGGGCCGACCCGCGCCGTTCGGCCAGCACCCCCTGCGCCGACCCGCGGACCCGCACCTTGTGCCAGCGCGGATCCTGCGGAACGCCGGCCAGCCTGTCCTGTACCCACGCCGGGGCCTGCTCGGCTTGCAGGCGTCCGTCCTTGCCGAGGATCTCGAAGGTGTCGGTGGGCCGTTGCACCAGCACCGCGGTGCTGCCGGCGTAGGCGTCCACGACGACGTGGCGGCCGTAGCGATCGCCCTCGAACGTGGTCGGCCCGATGGTGTGCGCCCCGATCCCGTCGGTCCCGATGCGCGGCAACAGGATGATCGACGGCGTACGGCTGATCGCCAGGCCCAGGCCGGAGTTGTAGTCGTCGGCCAGCGAGCGCGCCCGGCGCATGTTCCGCGGCAGCGCCACGAGCAGGAGCACCACGACCGCCAGCCCGGGCAGCGCCGCGACCGGGATGCCCGGGCCGGTCTCCCCCAGCGGCTGCCACACCTGCGTGACCGCGCCGCTGACGTACAGGTAGCCGCCCAGCGGCAGCAGGATCGCCACCAGGGCGGTAGGGACGAACAGGCCGATGCTGAACCGCCGCGAACCCTGCGCACCGGCGCGGGCGCGGGCGGCGTCGGTGCCCGGCAAGGTCAGTGCGGCCATGAGTTGCTCGGGGGTCTGCGGGAGGTGCCCGGCCGGGACCGGTTCGGCCTCTTGCGGCTTGCGGCGGACCAGGTCGACGGCCTGCATCCCGAGGATGCCGAGCAGGTAGATGCCGACCGCGGCGCCGATCAGTGCGTACGGCGGTTCGTCACCGGGTTTGTAGTTCAGCCCGACATACACCACCACGCCCACGACGGCCAGCAGCCCGCCGACCACCCACATCCGGTACAGGCACGACCGTTGCCAGATCACCCGCCGAGTGTGGCAGAGGTGGCAGCGGGCTCACCACCACTGCGTGCCCGGGGCCCCCTTGTACGGCCCGGCGATGCGCGAGGTGGGCCAGTCGCCGTAGAAGCTGCTCTGCAAAGGCGTGACCGCCTCACCGGACACCTCGCACAGGTCCACCCGCTGCGGGTAGAAGCACACGGCGTTGACGATCTGTTCGTAGCCGGGGTTCGGCCGGGGGTACCACCAGCACACCTGCGGCACGGCGGGCTCGCCCGGCAACCGCAGATCCGCGTAACTGGCCGCCCCCTTGTACTCGCATACGGTCCGCAGACCCACCTCGTGCAGGTGGGTCCAGTCGACGTCCGCGGCGGGGATGTAATACGCCGGCGCGTGCGACGTCTCGAGCACCCGCAGCGTGCGCTTGCTCTCAGCCAGCACGTGGCCGGCGTGCACGACACGGACCAGATCGTCACTGGGCATCACGGCCGGTGGCCGGGGGTAGTCCCACACGGACTCCTGGCCCGGTCCCACGGGTTCACGTTTCGGCACACTTCCAGCCTGCAACCGGTCGCGGTTCCCCGCAATCGCGCGCAGACTCGCAGGTATGGCCACGGTCGTCTACGACGGGTACTGCAACCTGTGCATCGCCTCGGTGCGCTTCTTGGCGCGTCGGCAGAAGCCCGGGGCGCTGCAGTTCGTGGCCAACCCCGCCGCCGACCAGCAGACCGTCACCGTCATCGACGGCGGCCGGGAGTACACGCTGTCGGACGCCTCGCTGCGGGCGCTGAAGTACCTGCGGTGGCCGTGGCCGCTGCTGCGCGTCGCGCTGGTGATCCCCAAGCCCGCGCGCGACAGGGTCTATCGATGGGTCGCTGCCAACCGCTACCGGTGGTTCGGGCGCTCGGAGTCCTACTGCCAGCTCTGAGCCACCTGCTGCGCGAGGTCCGCCAGCGCCTGCGCCGGCTCGGTGAACGCTCTGTCGCCGGCGAAGTCCAGCAGCCCGTGGGCTTCCACTCCGTTCTCGGCCACCGTCACCTGCCCGGCCAGCACGATCAGCCGCGAGGCCATGGCCCGCACGCCGGACACGACCTTGCCGTGCAGGGACTGCCGGTCGAACTTCCCCTCCCCGGTGATGACCACGTCCGCGCCCGCACACGCCGCGGCCAGCCCCACCGCCTGCGCGACGACCTCGAACCCGGAGACCCGCACCCCACCGAGAAGCATCAGCCCGAAGCCCAGTCCACCCGCCGCACCGGCGCCGGGTGCCTGCGCCAGCTGCGGGTCCTGGGCGGCCCACAGCCGCATCCGTTCCTCCAGGCCCGGCAGGTCGGCCGTTGCCGCACCCTTCTGCACCGCGAACATGTAGGTGGCGCCATCCGGGCCGAGCAGCGGGCTGTCCACGTCGGTCGCGAGGATCAGCCCCGGGACCGGGCCGCCGAGAGCCTCGACCGCCCCCCGGCCACCGTCGTTGGTGGCGGAGCCCCCCAGCCCGACGATGATCCGTTCACAGCCCCGCGCCGCGTCGATGAGCTGCCCGACGCCGGCAGTCGACGCCCGCCACGGGTCCCGCTCATCCGGTTCCAGCCGCGCCAGGCCGTTGGCCTGCGCCGCCTCGATGTAGGCGACGTCGCCCACCTGCAGCCACTGCGCGCCGACGTCGCGGCCGAGCGGATCGCCCACCGTGATCTCGTGCAAGGTCCGAGGGTGGCGAAAACCCACGACCCGACCGCCGCGCCCATGAGCGGACCGCCCAGGGCGCGGCCGTCGCGGATGGCCTGGGCTGCCTGCGGCGCGCTCAGCGTCCCGGCGAACTTGTCCGGGCAGACGACGACGCGCACGCCGTCAGTGTGTCAGGCCTGCAGCGCCTTCTCGATGGCCTCGCGCATCTTCGCCGGGTCGTCCTGCGGGCTGAAGCGCTCCAGAACCTCGCCGTCGCGGCTGATGACGAACTTCGTGAAGTTCCACTTGATGGCCTTCATGCCGAGGAACCCGGGCGCCTGCTTGGTCAGCCACGTGAACACGGGGTCGGCGTCGTCGCCCTTGACGTCGACCTTGCCCATCATCGGGAACGTCACGCCGTAGTTCACCTGGCAGAACTCAGCGATCTCCTCGTTGCTGCCCGGATCCTGGTTGCCGAACTGGTTGCAGGGGAAGCCGATCACCGTCAGCCCCTGGTCCTTGAACTCCTGGTACAACTCCTCGAGTCCGGTGAACTGAGGGGTGAACCCGCACTTGCTCGCGGTGTTCACGATGACCAGGACCTGGCCGCGGTAGTCGCCGAGGTCCACCTGGGAACCGTCGCGCGCGGCGACTTTGAAGTCGTAGATGCTCATAACTCCAGTCTCCGACCTGTCCGCACAGCCCGCCACCGCAGGGCTGGAGACATGCGTCACTGGCGAGGCTAGGGGAACGACACCACGCCCTGGCAACTCTCGCTGGCCTTCTGCATCTCCTTGGCCACGTCGTGCATAACCTTCTCCGGGCTGTCGGCGTTGTAGATGACCTCCATGCCGGTGGCCATCACCTGCGCGCACTTGGTGGCCAGTTCCGTCTTGGCCTCCTGCGCCGCCAACTCGTCACGCAGCGTCGCGTTCTTCTGCGCCGCCTCCTTGGCCGCCTGGTTGTACTGGTTCTGCAGGTCCTTCAGCTTGCCGGCCTCTTTCTTGAGCTCCTTGCCCTCGGTCTTCAGCTTCGCGACGACCTCCTTGTGGGCCTCCTTCGCCTTCGCGAGTTCGGCCTGGAGTTCCTCCTCCTGCTTGGTGTCGGCGTCGATCTGCGACTGCAACTCAGCGATCTGCGCGGCGCTGGCTTGCGCGGCGGAGTCGGCGTCGCTCTTCTGCAGTAGGCCCCACGCCAGCGCGCCGGCGGCCAGCAGCGCGCACACACCGGTCGCGACCTTCCACCCGACGCCACCGGACTTCGGCTTGTCTTCAGCGGGCGGCTCGGTCACCGGGGGTGGACCGAAGCCTTGCGGCGGCTGCTGCGGGGGTGGACCGTACCCCGGCGGCGGGCCCTGCGGAGGGGATCGTACCGCGGCGGGCCCTGCGGTGGCTGCTGCGGCGGGGGGGGCGCGACGGCGCGGAATCCCGGCGGCGGACCCTGGGGGCCCTGCGGCGGCGGGCCCTGCGGCGGCTGCTGCTCGGGGCCGGGAGCCCCGGGGAACTGCGGCTCGGGCGCTCCCGGGAACTGCGGCTCACCGTTGTCGTTGGACATGCGTCCTCCCTTGATCGTGGTCAGGCTACTGCCGCGGCGCCCCCGGGCCGGGCTGTGACACGGCGTAGCCTCGGGTTCGTGAAGGCGATCGTGGTCGACTCCCCCGAGTTGGTGCGCGTGGCCGAGGTGCCCACCCCGACCCCCGGGCCCGGTGAGGTCCTGGTGGACGTGACGGCCGCGGGGGTCAACCGCGCGGACCTCCTGCAGCGCCGCGGCTTCTACCCGCCGCCGCCGGGTGCCAGCGAGATCCTCGGCCTGGAGGTATCGGGGACGCACGACGGCGAGCCGGTATGTGCGTTGCTCACCGGCGGCGGGTACGCCGAGCAGGTCGCAGTTCCCCGCAGCCAGGTCATGCCGCTGCCACCGGGGGTGGACCCGGTCGCCGCCGCCGGCATCCCGGAGGTGGCCTGCACGGTGTACTCGAACCTGGCCATGACCGCGCACCTGCAGCCCGGCGAGTGGCTTCTGATCCATGGCGGCGGGTCCGGCATCGGCACGTTCGCCATCCAGTGGGCCCGCGCGATTGGTGCGCACGTGGCGGTCACCGCGGGCAGTGACGAGAAACTCGCCCGCTGCGCCGACCTCGGTGCCGAGGTGCTCATCAACTACCGCGAGCAGGACTTCGTGTCGGCTTTGCCGCAGCCGGCCGATGTGATCCTCGACGTCGTCGGGGCCAAGTACCTCGACCGCAACGTCCGCGCCCTGGCCGACGGCGGCCGGCTGGTGGTCATCGGCCTGCAGGGCGGGGTGAAGGCCGAACTCAACCTCGGTGCGCTGCTCTCCAAGCGCGGATCGGTGATCGCCACCTCCCTGCGCAGCCGTCCCACGGCGCAGAAGGCGGAGATCTGCGAGGCCGTGGTGCGCGACGTGTGGCCGCTCTACGCCACGGGCGCGATCCGCCCGATCATCGACCGGGTGCTCCCGCTGGCCGACGCCACCGAAGCACACCGTTTGCTCGCGGACTCCAGCCACTTCGGCAAGGTGCTGCTGGCGGTCTAACGTCCCTGTCCGAACTGCGCGGCAGTCGCCCTCACCTCGGGCAGATCGGGCAGCCGGCGCATCCCCGCCAGCGGCTGCTTCATGCGGTGGTTGTTCGCCAGCGCAGCCTCGTTGCGCGCGAGGAAGTCCCAGTAGCCAGCGGTGAACGGGCATGCCCGCTCGCCGGTGCGGTCCTGCGGGCGGAACCGGCAGCCGGTGCAGTAGTCGCTCATCCGCTTGATGTACGCCCCGCCGGAGGTGTACGGCTTGGTCGCGACCACCCCGCCGTCGGCGTATTGCGACATCCCGACGACGTTGCCGAGCATGACCCAGTCGTAGCCGTCGACGAAAACCCGGTGGAACCAGTCGGTCAACTCCGCCGGGTCGTAACCGCGCTGCAGGGCCCACGACCCCAGCACCATCAACCGCTGGATGTGGTGCGCCCAGCCGGTCTCGCGCACCTGCTGCATCGTCACGTCCAGGCACCGCGCCCCGCTGCCCTGCAACTCCTGCCACCGCCCCGGCAGGGGCTCGCGGGCTTCGAACACGTTGCGCTCGCGGTAGTCCTCGGGCAGCCACCAGTACAGGTGCCACATGTACTCCCGCCACCCGAGCACCTGCCGGATGAACCCCTCGGTGGCAGCCAGCGGCGCCCGCCCGGCCCGGTACTCCGCCTCCGCGGCCCGCACCACCTCCAGCGGGTCCAGCAGCCCGAGGTTCAACGGCACGCTCAGCAGCGAGTGTGACATCCACGGATCCCCTGCGAGCATCGCGTCCTCGTGCGCACCGAAGGCCGGCAGCCGGTCGCGCAGGAACACCGCCAGCGCCGCCAGCGCCTCGTCGCGCGTCACCGCAAACCGCCGCGGCCCGTCCACCCCAACCGTCGGAACCCCCGCCAGATCCGCGCGAACGGCAGCGTCGATTCCGTCCTCGTCAGGCCACCACGGGTCCGCGACCCCCAGCGTCGTCGCCCCGCGCGGCGGCGGTTCCCGGTTGTCGGCGTCGTAGTTCCACCGCCCACCGGCCGGCTCCCCACCATCCATCAGCACCGCGGTGCGCCGCCGCGCCCCGCGGTAGAAACGCTCCATCAGCGGCTTCCCGCCGGTCCACTGCTCGAACTCCGCGGCAGTCGTGGCGAACCCCCGGGCGGGGAGGACCTCCAGCCCCAACCCCTGCACGAACCCCAGCGCCACCCGCGACGTCGGGTGCACCACGTGGACCGGCCCGGCCACTTGCGCCAGCGCCTCCCGGTAGGTGTCGGCCTGAATGAACACCGACCGGTCACCCAGTTCGGCGGCCCGGTGCCGCAGCGCCGACAGCACCAGGTGGGCCTTGGCCCGGTGGAAGCGCCGCCGCCGCAGCACCGCGCGCGACTCGACCACCAGCACTGGGCCGTCCCAGTCGTCGAGGAAGTGCGGCCCGAGCTGGTCGGCGAACGGCCAGCGCACTTACGGCACGGACTTGATCGGCAGAATCGCCACCGCACCGAGCAGAGTGATGATGCCCACGGCCAAGTACAGCGAGGTGTAGCCGCCGAGCACGGTGACCAGCGGCGCGGCCAGCACCGGCGCGAGCACCTGCGGCATGGAGTTGGCGATGTTGATGACCCCGAGGTCCTTGGCCCGGTCCTCGGCGGTCGGCAGCACCTGGGTGATCAGAGCCTGGTCGACGGCCAGGTACCAGCCGTACCCGATCCCGAGGATGAGCGCCGCCACCATGGTGATCCCCCATCCGCTCTGGCCCTCCGGCACGAACGCAAGGATCCCGCCGGCAACCGCGATGACGATCGTGGAGATGATCACGAAGATCTTGCGCTTGCCGACCCGGTCGGAGATCCAGCCGCCGATGACCGCGGTGATCATGGTGCCGCCGGCGTAGAGGGCCAGCAGGACCGTCTGGCGCTGGCCGGCGGCTTCGTCGTCGAAGCCCAGGTGGTCGGTGAGGAAGAACAGCAGGTACAGCGTGGCCATCGCGATGCTCAACGACACCAGGAAGCGCGCCAGCCACGCCCAGCCGAAGTCCGGGTGCAGCTTCGGCGACACCCAGAAACTGCGCACGAAGCTGCCCAGGTGGAACGGGGGCTTGTCCTCCTCGGCCAGCGGCGGGTCCTTGAGGATGAACATGAACGGCACCATGCAGAGCACGAACAGCACCGCCGTGAGGTACGAACCCCCGACCAGCGACACCACCACGAACGTCACCAGCCCCACCCCGACCACCGGCCCGAGGGCCTGCGCCAGCCCGACCAACCCGGAGGCGACGCCACGCTGGCGGACGGGCACCTGGTCGGGGATCGTGGCGGTCAGCCCTGCGTAGGCGGCGTTGACGGCGAACTGCACGGCCAGCCACGCGATGGTCAGCGCCCAGATGGTGCTCATGTTCGGCAGCAGGATGAGACCCACGAATCCGAGCAGCGACCCACCCAGCATCCACGGCCGGCGCCGCCCGAACCGCGACGTGGTGCGGTCGGACAGCGCCCCGGCCAGCGGGTTGCCGATGACCGAGCCGACCACGCCGACGCCGGTGACGATGGCCAGCGCGGTCTCCTTGCCGCCGGATCCCGCGATCTGCTCGGACATACGCGGCAGCAGGTTCTGCAGCGGGGCGAAGAACGCCACCATGATGCCGAGGTTGGCCAGGGCGAGCCCCGACAGGAACAACCCCCGAACAGCGACGGTGGGTTCGGCGAGCGCGCGGACTCCGGCCTGCGTCACAGGGTCACTCATGGGGCACAAGGTACTCCTTGTGAACCCCTATTGCGGCGCGGAGATGTTCACCATCCACTCGATGCCGAACCGGTCGGTGCACTGCCCGTAGATGTCCCCCCACATCTGCGGTTCCAGAGCAACCTCCACGGTGCCACCGGCACTGAGCCGGTCCCAATAGCCCCGCAGTTCGGCCTCGTCCTCCCCGTGCAGCATCAGCGTCACCCGCCGGCCCTCGCTGTAGTCCATGCCGGGCGACGTGTCGGAGGCCATGAGGTTCTGTCCGCTGGGCATCGTGAGTTGCCCGTGCATGATCTGGTCGGCCGGGGCGTCGGGCACCCCGTACTCGCCGAAGGTGCTCAGGTCCAGCGTCCCGCCGAAGACGCCCTGGTAGAACTCGAGGGCAGCGCGGGCGTCGCCGCGGAACGAGAGGTAGGAACTCAGCTCAGCCATGCCGGGAGACTAACCCACCGAAACGTCGGCCGCCTCGTCGAAACTGGCGAGGAACTGCGACTGGTACAGGTCGTAGTAGAAGCCCTGCGCGGCCATCAGCTCGGTGTGCGTGCCCTTCTCCACGATCCGCCCGGCGTCCATCACGAGGATGATGTCGGCGTCGCGGATGGTGCTCAACCGGTGCGCGATGACGAACGACGTGCGGCCCTCCCGCAGCGTCGCCATGGCCTGCTGGATCAGCACCTCGGTGCGGGTGTCGACCGAACTCGTCGCCTCGTCGAGGATGAGGATCGGCCGGTTGGCCAGGAAGGCCCGCGCGATGGTGAGCAACTGCTTCTCGCCGGCCGAGAGGTTGCTCGCCTCGTCGTCGAGCAGCGTGTCGTACCCGTCGGGCATGGTGCGTACGAAGTGGTCGACCCGCGCCGCCTTCGCCGCGGCCATGACCTGCTCCTCGCTGGCCCCCTGCGCCCCGTACGCGATGTTGTCGCGGATCGTCCCGGCGAACAGCCACGTGTCCTGCAACACCATGCCGAAGCAGCGCCGTACGTCGTCGCGGTCCATCGTCATCGTCGGCACCCCGTCGAGCACGATCTGCCCGGCGTCCACGTCGTAGAAGCGCATGAGCAGGTTGACCAGCGTCGTCTTACCCGCGCCGGTCGGCCCGACGATGGCCACGGCCTCGCCGGGCTGCACCTCGAGGTCGAGGTCCTCGATCAGGGGCTTGTCGGCGTCGTACCGGAAGGACACCCCGCGGAACTCCACATGCCCGCGCGGGCGCTCGAGCCGCTGCTCGGCCACCTCCGGGCTCTGCTCCTGCGCGTCGAGCAACTCGAAGACCCGCTCGGCCGATGCGATCCCGGACTGCAGCAGGTTCGTGATCGACGCGAGTTGGGTGATCGGCATCGTGAACTGCCGGGAGTACTGGATGAAGGCCTGCACGTCGCCGAGGCTCATCGTCCCCGACGCGACCCGGATGCCACCGATCACGGCGATGGCCACGTAGTTGAGGTTGGCGATGAACATCATGGCCGGCTGGATGATCCCGGAGATGAACTGCGCGCGGAAGCTCGCGGCGTACATCTTCTCGTTGGCGGCGTCAAACTCCTCGATGGCCTTGTGCCGGTGGCCGAAGACCTTGACCAACTCGTGGCCCGTGAACATCTCCTCGATGTGGCCGTTGACCACACCGGTCCACTTCCACTGCCCGACGAACTGCCCCTGGCTGCGTTTGGCGATGAACAGCGTGACGGCGAACGACAACGGCACGGTCAGCAGCGACACCAGCGCCAGGATCGGGGAGATCCAGAACATCATCGCCAGCACGCCGAGCACCGTCATGATGCTGGTGATCGCCTGGGTCATGGTCTGCTGCATCGTGGTGGCGATGTTGTCGATGTCGTTGGTCACCCGGCTCAGCAGGTCGCCGCGCGGGTGGGTGTCGAAGTACTTCAGCGGCAGCCGGCCGAGCTTGACGTCCACGTCCTCGCGCAACCGGTACATCATGCGCTGCGTGACGCCGGCCATCAGGTAGTTCTGACCCCATGAGAAGACCGAACTGATGAAATACACCACCACGACCAGCGCGATGATCCGGCCCAGCTTCGTGAAGTCGACCCCGTCGGTCAGGGTCATCGACGCGAGCATGTCCGCCTGCGCGGTCTCCCCCTGCGCGCGCAGCCCGGCGACGGCCTGCTCCTTGCTCACCCCTGGCGGGATCATCTTGCCGACGACCCCGCCGAAGATGACGTTGGTCGCCTGCCCGAGCAGCCACGGCCCGAGCACCTGGAAGAACACGCTGACCACGGCCAGACCCAGCACCACGGCGATGACCAGCCGCTCGGGGCGCAGCCTGCGCAGCAACCGCTTGAACGTGCCCTTGAAGTCCCTGGCCTTCTCCGACGGCAGGGTCATGCCCAACCCGCCGGGGCCGCCGCCCATGGGTCCGCCGGGCCGCGGGCCGGGCGCGGGGCGCGTCATCGCCATGACGGACCCCCACTGCTCGCGATTGTGACGAAGGTGCGGCCCCCAGAACCCCGTTTGTGACGAAGGTGAGGGGTCACACCCCCGGGAACCCCGCACCTTCGTGACAAACCACCATGACCGCGCGGCAACTTCGTCACAAAGGCACGGTGGGGGCCCGCACCCCCTGCCGGCCGAGTGTGAAGTATCGCGACAACGTCGTCACAAAGCCGCCTCATGACGCCTCCGCCGCGGTCAGCTGCGAGTACACGATCTCCTGGTACGTCTCGCAGGTGTCCATCAGCTGCTCGTGCGTACCCACCCCCACGACCCGGCCGCCGTCGAGCACCACGATCTGGTCGGCGTGCCGGATGGTGCTGACCCGCTGCGCCACGATGATCACCGCGGCCTGCCGGGTGCGCTGGGCCAGCGCCGCCCGCAGCCGCGCATCAGTCGCATAGTCCAGCGCGGAGAACGAGTCGTCGAAGATGTAGATGGGACAGGGCCGCACCAGTGCCCGCGCGATGCTCAACCGCTGCCGCTGACCGCCCGAGACGTTCGTCCCGCCCTGGTCGATCGGCGCGTCGAGCCCCTCGGGCGTCTCTCGGACGAAGTCGGCCTGCGCGACGTCGAGCGCCTCCCACACCTGCTCGTCGGTGGCCTCCGGCTGCCCGAAGCGCACGTTGGAGCCCACCGAGCCGGTGAACAGGAATGCCTTCTGCGGGACCAGCCCGAGGTAGGACCAGAGGTCCTCCTGCGCGAATTCCCGCACATCCACCCCGTCGACGAGCACCTGCCCGCCGGTCACGTCGTAGAGCCGCGGGATGAGGTTGACCAGGGTGGTTTTGCCGGCGCCCGTCGAACCCACGACGGCGGTGGTCTGCCCGGGGCGGATCGTGAGGTTCACGTCGCACAGCACCGGGTCCTCCGCGCCGGGGTAGCGGAACTCGACGCCCCGGAACTCCACGACGCCGGTGCGCTCCGGCGGTTGGGCGGGCTGCACCGGATCGGTCACCTTCGGTTCGGTGTCCAGCACCGCCGAGATGCGTTCGGCCGAGGCCGCCGCCCGCGGCACCATCACCATGAGCATCACGGCCATCATGACGCTGAACAGGATCTGCATGATGTAGGCCAGGAACGCCGTCAGGTCCCCGATCTGCATGTCGCCGGAGTCGACCAGGTGCCCGCCGAACCAGATGACCGCGACGGACGACAGGTTGAACACGAGCATCAGTGACGGCATCGTCAGCGCGAAGAGCCGCGTGACCCGCAGGGAGACGTCGGTGAGGTCCTCGTTGGCGCCGGCGAAGCGCAGTTCCTCGTGCTCGGTGCGCACGAACGCACGGATCACGCGGATGCCGGCCAGGTTCTCCCGCAGCACGGAGTTGATCCGGTCGATCTTGACCTGCATGACCCGGAACAGCGGGACCATCTTCGACATCAGGATCCCGATGACCACCCCCATCACCGGGATGATCACCAGCAGCAGCGCCGAGAGTTGTACGTCGGTGCGCAGGGCCATGATCACCCCGCCGATGGCCGTCAGCGGGGCGGCGATCATCATCGTCAGGCCCATCAGCACGAGCATCTGCACCTGCTGCACGTCGTTGGTGGTGCGGGTGATCAGCGACGGCGCGCCGAACGTGTTCACCTCCCGCAGCGAGAAGCGCTCCACCGAGCGGAACAGCGCAGCGCGCACGTCCCGGCCGAACGCCATCGCAGTGCGCGCGCTGAAGTACACCGCCACCACCGAGATCACCGCGAGCCCGAGGGAGATGGCGAGCATCAAAGCGCCCAGTCGCACGATGTAACCGATGTCCCCGGTGACCACGCCGTTGTTGATGATGTCGGCGTTGAGGAAGGGCAGGTAGAGGTTGGCGATCACCTGCATCGTCAGCAGGACGACGACGATGACCAGCGCCGCACGGTACGGCCGCAGGAACCGTCCGATGAAGGTGATCACAGCGCCCAAGGGTACGCCGCGGGAATCCTGGGTAACCACGGACAACCCAGTTGTCGCTCGTTACCAAACCTCGGCGCAGGTCATCCACAGATCGCCGCCGCCCGTTCCCCACCACCGCGGATCCGGTCCACCATGAATCCCGTGCCCCCGCGCCTGACTCAGCCACTGCGCGATCTGCTGGTGCCCCAGGACAACGTCGTCGCGCTCTGGCAACTGCCCGGTCCGGAACGGCGGGCAGCGCGGCGCGCGGCTCGGCTGCGGCAATGGCGGCGGCTGTCCCCACAGGTGATCCTGGCGTCGCCCACCGCCCCGACTGCGAGCCAACTCGCATGGGCGGCGGTCCTGCACTGCGGTCCGAAAGCGCGGTTGTCGGGCAGGACCGCCCTCATCCTGCACGGATGGCGTGGCGATCTGAACACGCCGCACGACGTCGTCGTCCCGCGTGCCGTGCGGCCCCGCCCGGCGCCGGACCTGGTCCGGGTGCGCCGGGTCGCCCAGCCTTCCGGGCCGGCAGCCCTCCCGGCACGCACCTCCCCGCATCTGGCCACCCTGCACGCTGCCGCCTGGGCCCCCAGCGACCGCCAGGCCATGTACACCGTGATCTCGACGCTGCAGCAGCGGCTGACGTCACCCAACCGGCTTCGCGAAACCCTCGAGCACTTGCCGACCCTTCGCCGGCGGCGGTTGATCAGCAGTGTGATCACGGAGTTCGCCGACGGCATCCAGAGCCTGAACGAGCTGGACTTCGCCGCCATGTGCCGCGAATACGGAGTCCCGGAACCCTTCCGCCAGCGCCGCGTACTCGACAGCAACGGCCGGTTGCGCGCGATCGACGCGTATTTCCGCACCGCTTCCGGGGCCACCATCCGCGTGGAGATCGAGGGGATGCAGCATCTCGACCCGGAGCAATACTTCGCCGACATCACCCGGCACAACGACCTCGCGTTCGCCTCCCCTGCGACCTCGGTGCGCATCACGACCTGGCACCTGCGCCACGAGCCGGAGCCATTCATGCGGGACCTGCGGCGGGCGGTCCTGGAAGGGTGACCAAGTTGGGTAACCACATGCAACCTGGTTGTCCCTCGTTACCCAACCCATAACCTGAACCCCATGCCCGCCCCGGATTTCGCCATCATCGGCGGCGGCGTCGTCGGACTCACCATCGCGCGCGAACTCAGCCGCCGCCACCCCCGGGCCCGCATCGCGGTCTTCGAGAAGGAACCGCACCTGGGCCTGCACGCCAGCGGCCGCAACTCCGGGGTCCTGCACGCCGGCTTCTACTACGCCCCCGACTCGCTCAAGGCCCGGCTCACCGCCCGCGGCAACCACCTGCTGCGGGCCTTCTGCGCCGAGCACGACGTGCCGGTGCGCGCCTGCGGCAAGGTCGTGGTCGCCACCAGCCCGGACCAACTGCCCGCCCTAGATGAACTCGTCCGGCGCGGCACCGCCAACGGCGTGCGGCTCGAGACCGTCGACGAGCGCGGCCTGGCCGACCTCGAACCCCTCGCCCAGACCGTCGAGCGCGCCATCTGGTCCCCCGACACCGGCGTCGCCGACCCCCGGGCGGTGACGGCGGCGCTGCAGCGCGACCTCACCGAGAGGGGGGTCACCATCCGCACCTCCACCCCCGTAACGCGGCCACCCGACGCCGGCCACATCATCAACGCCGCGGGCCTCTACGCCGACCGCGTGGCCGCGTGGTTCGGCTTCTGCGACGACTACGTGATGATGCCGTTCAAGGGTCTGTACTGGTACGGCAACGACCGCGCCCCCCGGCTGCAGCGCCACGTGTACCCCGTGCCCGACCCACGCAACCCCTTCCTCGGCGTGCACTTCACGGTCACCCCCGGCGGCGGCGTCAAGGTCGGCCCGACCGCCATCCCGGTCCTGTCCCGTGAGGCCTACTCCTGGGGCTTCCGCAGCGACGAGGCCCGCGAGGTCGCGAGGGCCTTCCCCGCCTTCCTGCGCGGCGGGCACCACGACGTGCCCGCACTGATCCGCTCGGAGGTGCCGAAGTACAGCCGTCGCTGGCTCGTCCGGCAGGCGCGCGCGCTGGTCCCCACGGCCGACGGCTTCACCATCCGCGGCGAGCCCGGCATCCGCGCCCAACTCATGCACAAAGCCACCGGCCGGTTGGAGATGGACTTCGTGGTGCGCGGCGACCAGCGCTCCACACACGTGCTCAACGCAGTCTCCCCGGCCTGGACCGCGAGCCTGGCGTTCGCCGAACTCGTGGTGGACGGGATGACCGAACGCGGGGCGGCGTGACCCTCCTCAGGAGAACAGGGCCGCGGCTTCGGAACGGAGCGACGTCCGCGCCACATGGCCACCACCACCCCCGATGGCGGCGCTGACCTGGACGGCGCCCCCCATAGGCACTAGCGAAGTCTGCACGTTGAACGTGCAGCTGAGATCTCGGCAATTTCGCCGTCTTGTCAGGAGATTTGCAGTCCCGACATGGCCAGGGATCGCGGGTTAGAGACCCACAGAATCGGCTCCGTATGTGGCCTGCTTGGTTGTGTAGCCCTCGAACTCCAGTTGCTCAATGAGGCCGCTTCGAGAGAAGTTCTGGAAATCCAGGTAATTCTCAGCCGCCTTTGCGGCCTGTTCGTTCCAGTTCCCCTGAACGTTGTTGCCGGCGAACGTCGCGTCCTTGGTCGAGTAGCCCTCGAACTCCAGCCCCCTGCATCCCCGGTTACTCAGCGTGGTCAAAGGGAGCAGACGATCCGCGTCAGGTGGCGCCCGGGGCGTCACCCGTTCGGGCTAGCGGCTTCCCACGCCGGACGGGACCCCAGCGGCGTCACTTACCCTGGAGTCAAACCGCTCATAGGAGGGGCTCGTGTCCAGACGCGCCATCGCAACCGGGATCGCCGCAGCGATCGCGGTGCTGGCTGCGCTGCTGACCCCGGCACAGGCCGCCAACCCGGCTCCGAAGCCATCGAGCGCGCCCGCAAGCTTGGGTCGCCGCGGATGTCGGCTACAGCGGGAGCAACTACTTCACCAACGAGTACGGCACGTATCGCACGGACTGCTCCGGCTACGTGTCAATGGCGTGGGGCCTGGACTCGTCCCTCACGACCGTAACCCTGCCGAGCGTCTCCTACGCCATCGCCAAGGACGCCCTGGAACCCGGCGACATACTGAACAACCCGTTGCCCGGCACCAGCGGCCACGTGGTGCTGTTCGCGGGCTGGGCGAACGCCGAGCGCACCGAGTACTACGCGTACGAGGAGAGCCCGTCGGGCGGCGCGCACCTGAGCCAGATCCCCTACCCCTACTGGCCCGGCTACGGCACCTTCACCCCGCGCCGGTACGTCGGCACCACCTCGGACACCCCACCCCCGGTGAAGGTCCCCGAGCCTGAGGCGCCGAAGGGGCCCGCACCGCTGACCGACGGCGACCTCGTCCGCCACGACGGGCAGGTGTACCGGATCGCCGGTGGCGCGCCGATGCCGGTGACCTCCGGCAAACAGGCGCGCAAACTCAGCGATGCGGAGTTCGCCGACCTCGCCACCCAGCCCTCCGACGGCACCTTCCTCGGCGCGGAGGGCAAGACCTACGTCGTCGCCGGTGGGGCCCCGGTCTTCGTGCCGCGCGGGACCTTGAAGGCCAAGGATGCAATCACCGTGGACGACGCGGGCCTTGAGGAGATCCTCAACGACAAACCCGCTGACGGGACCGTCGTGAAGACCGACAGCGGGGAACGTTACGTGTTCGCCGGTGGTGCCCCGATCCACGTCACGCAGCCCTGGTGGAAGTCGCTGCGGCCGAAGCCCACCCCCGTCACTGTCGCGCAGGAGGCCCTGGACCAGGCCGGCGGGCTCAACGAGTGGTCGCACGTGCGCAACCTCCCCGCAGACGGCACCCTGCTCAAGGTGGGCGCCGACGTCTACCGGGTCGAAAGCGGCGTGCCGGTGGCCGACTACGGCGTCCGGGGTGTCCCGATCGACCAGGCCGCGATCGACAACGCCGGCGGGGACGGCCCCTGGTCGCACCTGGTCGCCGCCCCGCAGTAGGCCTCAGGGGACGATGAACTCGACCGCCGTGATCGGCCCGGACCCCACGTTGTTCACGCCCTTGACCTGCACCCGGTAGCGTATTCCCTGCGTCACGTTCCACTTGTACTCACGTTTGGTGGTCTCCTGCCAGGGCCGCGGCTTGAGGATGCGCCGCACCCCGGGCTTCTTCCCCGTAGCGCGCTTGCGCTGCGCCTGGACGACCACCTTGACGATCCGCACCCGGTAGGCCGTCGCCCGCTCGGACACGCCCCACTTCACGCGCACCGAGCCGTCCCCGAAGAACGACCTCGCCTTTGCGATCTTCCCGGGCAGCCGCTGCTCGATCGGCGGGAGGTTGTCCGTGGGGGACGTGGGCGTGGGCGCGGGGGTGTAGTCCGGCTGCGGCGTCGGGGCGGTGGGGGTCGGAGTCGGGTCGCACACCTGCCCGGTGGCGGGGTCGCACGGCACCTCGTCGGAGGCGGCCCCCGTCGCGGTCAGGCCGAGCATAAGCGCAGCCATTGCCCCGCCGGTCACCACCGATCGTGTCCACGCGGCCATGATGCCTCCAGCCCATCAGCGCTCTCGCACGGTAGTCACCACTCGGCGTGCGTGTGAAGGGGCCGAACGGGCGACCCCTATGTACGCTGGTGATAGGTGAACGCCTGGCTGGTGTAGATCTGGCCCAGCGGGCTCATCCAGGTCATCGTGTGGGTCGGGCTCTCCCGCTGGTGGCGGACCTTCCACGCCGAATGGGTCTTCAGCAGGTGGTGACGGCGGCATTCCCCGGCGAGGTCGACCGCGCGGGTCTTCCCGCCCTTGGACCACGGCACGATGTGGTCGGTATCGGTGTACTCCGCGGGCCGGTGGCAGCCGGGGAAGCGGCAGGTCCGGTCGCGCAGCCGCACCGCCCGCTTGACCCGCTCGGGGATCTTGTACGTCTCGGCGTTCGCGTCGATGAGCGCCCCCGTCAGCGGGTCGCACACCAGCCGCCGCCACCGCGCGTCCGGCGACCACGCCAGGTACCGGGCCACCGACGCGCAGATCACGCCGTGCTTGCCGAGCAGCGCGTCGCGGTGGTCCTCCCCGATGAGGGTGTTCGCGGAGATCGTCACGTTGACCTGCACGTCGACCTGGGTGATCGTGTCGAGGAACCCGACAAGAGCGTCGGCCCGTCGCTGGTCAAGGGTCCGGTCGTCACCTTGCTCGTGGGGATCCGCGCAGTCGTCCCGCTGCGCCAGCTTCGTCAGCGCCTGGTAGAAGATCTCCGCGTGCTCGGCGGACAGCCGCGCGGCGATGTCGGCCATGCCGTGGGCGGCCGGGAAGATCGACACCCCGCGGTCGTCGAGCGCCTTCTTGCGCAGGTGCTCCCCGGGATCGCCGTCGCACGTCAGGCGCAGCAGGTACTGCCGCAATTGGTGCGTGGTGTGGCGCTGCCCGTACGCGATGGCGTCACGTTCCATGTCGCAGCGCGGGATGCCCTCGCTGAAGTCCGCCAGCAGCTCGACGATCAGCCGCGCCTTCGGCAGGTCGATCCGCCCGTCGTTCAGCGCGTCCCACACCAGCGGCCGCCGGACCAGGGAGCGGGCGTCCGCGAGCAGGTGGTCGGCCGAACGCGGCGAGATCCCCAGGGACAATGCCACCTCATCGGACACGCCCTGCACGGAGTACCCGAGGGCGGAGATCCGCTCGTCCACCACGGCGACGGCCGCGGCCCGCCGGGCCTGTGCGGTGCGGATGGCCCGCTCAGACTCCAGCACCTCGTCGATCAGCAGGTCGTCGTCCAGCGCCCGCAGGCCGTCGACGACTGTCCCCAGTCCCGGGGACAACACGGTCGGGATTTCGCTCATACCCCATCGTGAGGGAGGGGTGTGTCAAACCCGGTCAGCCCCCGAGAGGGCTGTGGAGAACCTAGCGGACGCGACCCGAAGAGGTGATGCCGTCGAGGCGGTCGGGGCCTCCGTAGCACTTCACGCGGTACCGACCCGGCTTCACCTTGACGGTGCGGTAACCGTCACTGGCACGGGTCTTTCCGGTCTTCGCGACCTTCCAGTTGTTCTTACCCTTACGCTTCTGGATCTCGAACTTGTAGCCCTTGTTCTTCAGCGGCCGGATCTTGATCTTGATCTTGCCGCCCTTGATCACGGCCGCGCACCGGACGGGCTTGGTGGGCGGGTAGTTGGCCGCCTGCGCAGGTGCGGCCACCAAGAGTCCGGCCCCCATCATGGCGGCAGTAGCGATGGATAGTGACGAACGAACAAAGCCCATGACGGCTCCCCCGTGGTTGATCGCGGTCGATTCGTTCGCGACTCTAGCAGAGCCAAATAGGACAAGTCACGCCCTTTGTTATCCGACCTACCAAACAGCCGCATCCCTGGAGTACAGTCGCCTCTAGACCTGCGAAGCGGCCACGGGGGACGTGGGGAAGACGGGGGATTCATGACCAGTAACGTCAGGGCCGCGGGCCAGGCATCCGCCGACTTCCTCGCCTGGGTGCTGTGCGTCCCGCTCGCCCTGTGGCTGCGCTTCGACTTCTCCGTTCCGCCCGGTGGTTGGTCCACGGCCCTGTTCTGGGGCATAGCGGCGGGACTCCTCCACGTCGCGGCGGGATACATCCGCAAGCTCTACCGCGGCCGCTACCGGTTCGGCTCCTTCGACGAGGTCACCGGTGTGGTGATCGCCGCCGGTGTGGTGACCCTGATAGGCGAAGCCGTCGTGCTCCTTACCCACCCCACGGACCTCCCCCGCACCGTCCCACTGCTCGCAGGTGGGCTGGCGCTTGGCATGATGCTCGCCGGCCGCTTCTCCCTGCGGTTCTGGCGCGAGCGCGTACGCACCCCCCGCGACGGTGACCGCACCCTGGTCTACGGCGCCGGTGAGGGCGGCTCGCAGCTCGTGCGGGCCATGGTCACCAACCACGGCAGCGGCTACTGCCTCGTCGGCCTCATCGACGACGACCCCCGCAAGCGCCACCGACGGATCTCCGGCGTAGGGGTCCGCGGCACGATCTGCGACCTTGAGAAACTCGTGGACCTACTGGACGTTCAGGTCCTGGTCGTGGCCATCGCCAACGTCAACGCGGCCCAACTGCGCGACCTCGACAAGCGGTGCCGCGCCCTCGGCGTGCACCTGCGCGTCATCCCCAGTGCGGTGGAGATCGTGAAGGGCACCGTGCACCTGTCGGACGTCTCCGACGTCACCGAGGAGGACCTGCTCGGCCGCCGCCCGGTCCACACCGACGAGCCCGGCATCGCGCAGATGCTGCGGGGCAAGCGGGTGCTGATCACCGGCGCCGGCGGCTCGATCGGCTCCGAACTCGCTCGACAGGTGCACAGTTACGAGCCGGCGTTCCTCGGGGTGCTGGATCGTGACGAGTCGGCGCTGCACGCCCTGCACCTGACGATGTTCGGCCGGGCGATGCTCGACACCGACGACCTGATCCTGGCCGACATCCGCGACGCCGCCCGCATGCGCGAGATCTTGCAGCAGATCCGCCCCGACGTCGTCTTCCACGCCGCGGCGCTCAAACACCTGCCGATGCTGGAGGCCGCGCCTTCGGAGGCGTTCAAGACCAACGTGCTCGGCACCCGCAACGTCCTGCAGGCCGCGTACGAGGTCGGCGTCCCGGTCTTCGTCAACATCTCCACCGACAAGGCCGCCGACCCGGTCAGCGTGCTGGGCCACTCGAAGCGCACCACCGAGCGGCTGACCGCCGGGATCGAGCCTCCCACACAGCGGCCGCTACCTGTCCGTCCGCTTCGGCAACGTCCTGGGCTCGCGGGGGTCGGTGCTCACCGCGTTCCGCTCCCAGATCGCAGAAGGCGGCCCGGTAACCGTCACCCACCGCGAGGTGACCCGCTACTTCATGACGGTCAAGGAGGCCGTGCACCTGGTCCTGCAGGCCGCCACGATCGGCCGCTGCTCGGAGACCCTCATCCTCGACATGGGTGAGCCCGTGCGCATCGCCGACGTGGCCAAGCACATGATCGAGAAGTCCGGCCGCGACATCGAGATCCAGTCTACACCGGCCTGCGCGACGGCGAGAAGATGCACGAAGTGCTCTCCAGCGAAGCCGAGTCGGGGTGCCGCCCGCTGCACCCGCTGATCACCCACGTCGAAGTCCCGCCGCTGTCGGTGATGGCGATCCAGGAGGACTGGGCGCACTCCTGCCAGGCCAGCCGCGCGGCGATGGAACTGCTGGCGCTGGCCGGCGACCACGTCCGGGTGCCCGACGAGGTCGACGTCCGCTGATCCTCGGCGTGCCTCTCCTCAGCGGTCAGGTACATTTGCGGAAGACCACTGAGGGGAGACCTTGACTCTGCACGACTATCTCGGGATCCTGCGCCGGTCCTGGCCGCTGATCCTGATCGCCACGATCGTCGGCACGCTGGTCGCGCTCGGCCTCTCGCTGGCGATGACCCCGATTTACCAGGCGCAGTCGCAGCTGTTCGTCTCCGTGAAATCCGCCAGCGCCGTGGGAGACGCCTACTCCGGCGGGCTGTTCGTGCAGCAGCGGGTGAAATCGTACGTCGACGTCGTGGACTCCCCGGCCGTGCTCGACCCGGTGATCGAGGAACTCGGCCTGGACACCACCTATACGGGCCTGGCCTCCCAGGTCTCCGCCACGACTCCCCCGAACACCGTCCTGCTGAACGTCTCGGCGACCGACACCTCCCCCGCGCAGGCCGCGAAGATCGCCAACGCCGTGGCCGCGTCCTACGCGAACGAGATCGCCCGACTGGAAGGTGCCAAGACCGGCGCGAACGGGCTGCCCCGTCTGGGAGGCAACCAGAACCAAGTCCCGGTGCAGGCGACGGTCATCAAGCCCGCCCAGGTCCCCACTGCCGCGATCTCGCCGCGCACCCAGCTCAACGTCCTGCTCGGCGCCCTGCTCGGCCTGCTGATCGGCGTCGGCATCGCGGTCCTGCGCCACACCCTGGACACCTCGGTCAAGACCGTCGAGGACCTGGAAGGGCCGCCGACTCCACCCCGCTGGGCACGGTCACCTTACGACCCGGAGGCCAAGACCAACCCGCTGGTGACCCTGCGCGGGACCCCCCGCGCCGAGGCGTTCCGGTCCATCCGCACGAACCTGCAGTACGTCGACGTCGACAACCCCCGCGACCGTGGTCATTACCTCATCCGTGCCCGCGGAGGGTAAATCCACGACCGCCTGCAACCTGGCGATCGCAGTCGCGCAGGCCGGCTCGAAGGTGCTGCTGCTGGAGGCGGACCTGCGCCGGCCGAAGATCGCGGAGTACCTCGGCGTGGACGGCTCCCGCGGTCTCACCGACGTCCTGATCGGGCAGGCGACCCTGGCCGACACGATCATCCACTGGCAGCGCGGCCTGCTGGACTTCCTGCCCGCCGGCGCCATCCCGCCCAACCCCAGCGAACTGCTGGCGTCCCACCAGATGGCAGACCTGCTGGCGGACCTGGCCGGCGCTACGACATCGTGATCCTGGACGCTCCCCCGCTGCTGCCGGTCACCGACGCGGCGATCCTGTCCACCGCCGCCGACGGCGCGATCCTGGTGACCCGGCAGGGCACCACCCGGCGAACAGGTCGCGGACTCCGCCGACGCCCTGCGCCAGGTCAACGCCCGGATCTTCGGCACCGTCCTGAACTTCGTGC
>JADJCR010000016.1 GCA_016703125.1 Micrococcales bacterium
ATGCGCTGATCGGTACCTGGTCGCCGCAGGCCCGGCTCGCTACTGCACCGCAGAGCAAGGAGCCACCTGCGGCCAGGCCGCGAGGCGGTCGCTGCGATGGAGGAGATCATGGCCAGCACCCGAGCCGAAAGCGGCGATCGCCGCCACGGCAGCAGCGGTGCGCGGTGCGCCGCCGTTCGTGACCGCGCCTGCCACCTCCTTGGTGGATGCACTGATGTACCCGGTCCCCAGGACGGGACCGACAGCATCGACACCAGCAGCGTCACGCCGGAGGTGTCGGGTTTCTACGATACCGGTGCCGGGTGGCAGCCTGGACCGCTACAGATGGGAACTCGTGCGCGCCGAGCCGATCGACGGTGCACCCGCGGCAATGGTGTTTCGTACCGGATCATGTACCAGTCGACCGACCTTGAGGGCAACGCCATTCCGTGACCGGCCTGTACGCGGCACCTGACGGACTGGCCCCGCAGGCGGGTACCCCTGATCGGCTTTGGCGCACGGCACCACCTCGGTGTGGCGCAGGCGTGTGGGATGAGTCAGACCGCTGACCCCCAACACCCCCCGGCTACAGCGCCTGGGTCCCGCACATCGAACCGTTGGTCCGGCAGTGGGCTGGGCCGTGGTGGCTGAAGCGACTACCTGGCCTGGGCGCCCCGGTCCGTCCTCTCTGTACCTGGTCGGATCGCTGGAGGGCTGGAAGCGTTCTGGACCTATTATGCGCGCAGTCCTCCAGCCGTCACCACAGACCGGATCTGCGCTCATCGACGCCGGCAAGCCTGGGCATCTACGGCAAGTCCCATATGGAGGCTGCGCTTGCGGCCATGAACTGGCTCCGACCTACGTTTCGGATCTCGATATCGCCGGTGGAGTCTCTTGCTGCTGCGTTTTTTCACCCCGGCTCTGCAGGGTGTCCTCAACGCGGTCGTTGGCAACCCCACGTGAGCACCAGCCAGAAACGATGTTCGTGCTCGGATCGCGCGAAGTCGTTCGCTGAGAACTACCCGCAGTACATTTATATCGACGCCATCCTCAGCGAGGAGGGCAAGAAGCGACTGGCGCTGCTTGAGCGTGGCTGCGGCACGGATCTCGCTGACCGGGTGGTGGACATCCTGTTGAGCCAGATGCTGAACTCCCTGGTCGACGGCCTGGTCAGCCGCACTGGGCGAGGCGATGCCGTGGGGACGGTGCCGCTGGAGATGCCCGCCATGATCCCGCAGGGGCTGAAGGACAAGACGATCCTGCCGCAGTTCACCCATCGCCCAGGTGGGACAAGCCGCGCTGCGCGCTCGGCGACACTGTCTGGTACGTGCGCTACCCCGATGACGACCACCCGTCCATCAACTTCCAGGCACGCGAGACTGAAAGCCGTCGCACATCGACTGGATGACCGACCGATGGGCTGGGGAACTGGCACCTGACAACTGCGCGAACCAGTTGCTGGGCATTTAGCGAACACCACGACGGAGTTAACCCTGATGAACCGGGAATTCCTCCCGAAGCCGTCCTTGGGATCACCGTCGGCCTGCTGCTGGCTGTCGTCGCCGTACTGCGACGACCCGGCCGCCGAAAGCAGTGGGGTGCTGCGCCGGGCGGGCATGATCGGACTGCTCGTCTACGCGCTCATCGCGGCGGCAGCGCTGGTCCGGCAGGGCATGACCTGGATCGGACTGCTGTTCCTGCTGGTGCTTCCGGGCGTCGCAGCGTTCGCCGCACTGGCGGGGAGGCTCACGGCCGGTCGCCGGGCCGACCGCAGACTGGACCCGTCGCCTCATCGGCGTTGTGGGCCGACCGCTGCGATGCTCATCGCCGCCGGACAGACCCTGTCGATGGTAGGCATCGTCGACCCCGGGCATCGTCACGTTCGGTGATCGCCGGGCCTGCCGGGCTGGCGTTGGTGGCCCAGGAGGCGCTGGTTGCCCGCGGACCGGTCGGCTCTGGAGCGATGAGGCTGCTGATCGTGCCGGTGCTCATCTCGTTGGCACTCGGGGTGTTGCTTGGCGATCCTGGCCAGGCGGTGTCGCCCATCATCGAGGTCACTGGCGCAGTGGGCTTCGGCCCTGGGGCTGATCGTTTCTTTTCCTTGTGCTCGCGTTGTTTGGATCCGGGGATGGCCGCGGCCGGCGGTGAGACAGCACTGGGGTGCCCGCCCGCATGCTCGTGGGGGTGGGCCTGGCGGTGTTGCTGATCTGCGCAGGCCTGCTCATCACCTTCGGCGGCGCCGTCATCGCGCTGTCCATGCAGTTCTTCGTGGTCCTGGCGAACATCGACGCCCTGCCTGCTCGCGGGGATCCTCATCGCCGTGCGCTCACTGTGCTCACCACCGCGCTGGTGGCTAAAGCACGCTGACGGGGATCCGGCGCCTGGACGGCGGAATCCGGCGGTTGGTCATCTGCGGCATCGCCGCGGGTGGTCTCGCGCTGATCGACCCGGGGCTGGACTGGGTCGTGATCGCCACCAGTCTGGTGGCGGCCGCGCTGCTTCGGCAGCCGTGGGGAGCGTGGCAGCACGCAGATCGGGCTGGCGGTCGCCATCATCGGCGTCGCGACACTTACCTGGACCGGTCAGCATGACGTTCGGCTGGCGGTCGGCCCTGGCTGCTGGCGGGGTGGCGTGTGCGGCTGCGGTGGCGCGCCTGCGGCATGCTTGAGACTCCAGGCTGACCGCGCGACACGCGGGCATCATGTTTTCGCGGCGTTCCGAAGCATTCCTGGTGCCGGTTCTGCTGGCGTCCTCAGCAGCGAGAGGGAGGTGTGCGCCATGTCATTCGGACAAGCAGTCAGCACATGCCTCAAGAAGTACGCAACCTTCCGCGGCAGAGCGTCGCGGTCAGGAGTTCTGGTACTGGGTCCTGTTCTACATCATATCGTGAGCATCGTCCTGGGCATCATCGAAAATCTGTTCGGGTGGTAGGTCACCACCGCCACCAACACGGAAACCGGCAACACGATCAGTTACGCTCATAACGCGGGTTGGCCTGACGTCGATCTGGGGCTGGTCGTCCTGCTCCCCACCCTCGCCGTCTCGGTGCGCCGCCCGCACGACGTCACCGGGAATTCCGGTTAAAGGCGGTGGCTCAACGTCATTCGCTGCATCGGACCGCCGATCCTGCTGTTCGCGCCCCTACATCAAGCAGGGTGACCCCTGGCGACAGTCAATTACGGCCCGCCGCCGAACAACACGGCCGGAGCCATCTGACCGACTCCAGTTTCCCGACCCCGCGTCACCTGCTCGGCAGGCGTGGGGTTCGGCGTGCGCTCAGCCGTAGCCAACGGCAGCCGCACGCCGATCCGGGAGAAATGGATCAAGCCGCCTCTTCGGGTGCACGTCGTAGGCGCTGCTTTGGGCCACGACCCCTCTTCACCAGATCTGCAACCGCCGGCCCTTGCGCAGCCGTCATGGAGATCGCTTGCCGGCCGCACGGTCGCCGTGTGCCGCTTTGCCGTCGAGCGCCACAGGCAACGGCGTGGTATCTGGTTGCCCACCACCGTTCGGGTGCGCGGATCCGTCGATCTGTGCTGCGGGACAGCCACCTCTGGTGGGTCGACGCGCTGCGGTAGGTCAGGCGCAGTTTCGGGAAAGCCGACGATGATTTCGCCCGCCGTTTCGCCTTCACGCTGGATCGTCATCGCATTGCGCGCCGGCGCGGGAATGGTCGGCCGCAGGACCAGCGAGAACGTGGGCGCAGATCGCCGAGGGCAATGCCGGTGCACTGCCCGGAGCCTCCTCGTCCTTGAGGACGAGCCGCCCCGCGCCCAACGGCCTTCAACGTCTGAGCGGGCAGCGGATAGGTGTCGGCACTGCGGAAGCGCCGCTGCGCTGGAAGTCGATCCATGTGAAGCCGGGCCCGGTGGTTCACCCCCGTGTCGTCTTTGAGGTACTTCTCCAGCCACCGCCAGGTTTGTTCCCAGCGGCACCGTGGGAGTTGCCGCCCCTACGCGGTGGGGGACCCGCGCCCTCCGCAGAACCAGACCATCTTCAACGGCACGCCGGTGCGGCGCAGCGCCTTGTAGTTCGCGATCGCCTCCGACGGTGGGAAGAGGTTGTCGATCGCGCCCTGCGGGATCAGCGTCGGCGCGGTGATGGCCGCCAGCACACGGTCCGGGCCCGCCGCCTCTGCGAAGTCCACCACGCGCGGGCTGAAAGTGGTGCCCTTCCGCGCCTGACCGCGGCTCGGCGAGGATGGAGGGCTGAACGTGTTGCCCGGCCGGGTGGCACCGACCAAGAGCGCGTTCACCCACGCAGTCTTGATCGTGTCGGCTGGTAGAGGCTGGTTTGCAGTGAGTTCAGGCGATCCACCGGAACGATCGCGTCGATGCGCTGATCGATGCCGGTAGCCTGACAGTTGGATGCCGCCGCCGTAGGAGCCACCGGTCATACCCATAACGCGGGTCGCCGGTCGCGTCCATCTGCGCCTCCGGCCGGTCGGCCACCCAGTCGATGAGCGCCATGACATCGTGGCCCTCGTAGTCGGGGTTAGTTCAAATTTGCGCCTGCCCACCGGACGGCGAGATGCCCGCGGGTTCCAGGTCAGCACGTTGTAGCCCGGCGCGGCGCAGGTCCCTACTCAGGCATGGCCGGGCTGCTCTGCGCGTCCGGTTGCTCTGCGCCTGGCCGCCGAACCCGGGGCCCTGCAGCACAGTGGGAGCCGTCTGCCCCTCCGTCAGGCCGGCAGCCGGGAACCAGTAGAAGGTGATGGGTGTCCCGTCGAACGACATGACGGTGTTCAGGTCCTGCGTATGACCGGGCGCGGCGCCCATGGCACTCAAACAGACGACCGACGCCACAGCGATCGAGCGCCGCACCAGTACCCCGGGGCGACCGACTATCTCAGGACCTTCCGTTGCCGGGCCACAGAGCATGGCCTCGTCCAGTATCGGTCACGCTGGAGACCACCCGCAGCCGGTTGGTGGTCCTGGCCCAGCGCCTGCCCGGCGGCGCGCGGTGAGGAGGTCTGTCGATGAGCCGCATAGTGGTCTCGGCCCGCCGGCGGCAATCGGGAGCGTGGCCGCCCGTGGGCTGGCGACCATGGCGGACATCGACGAGATCCGGCTCGCCGACGTCGACGCCGGGAGGCTCGCCGGGTTAGCGGGGACGCTGGGTCATTCCGGTGTGACGACCACCGATGTGGACGCCACCTCCGCGGCTTCGCTGGCGCAGGCGATGGGGGCGCGGATGTGGTGCTCAACTGCATCGGCCCTTCACCGCTTCGGGCCGCCCGTTCTGCAGGCCGCGATTTCGGCCAGCGTGGACTACGTCGACGTCTGCGACGACCTCGCGCCCACCCGGATCATGCTTGACATGGACCCGGCTGCCCGGGCGGCCGGGGTGACCGCTCTGATCGGGATAGGCAACTCCCCGGGCTGGCGGCCAACGTGTTCGCCCGGTTGTGCGCCGAGCAGTTTCTCGACGGATCCGCAGCGTCGACATCATGCACGTCCACGGCGGCGAGCCGGAGGAAGGCGCTGCGGTCATCAAAGCACCGCATCCATGCGATGACCGATCCGGTCCCGCTGTTCATCGACGGCGGATCTGTCGAGGTCCACCAGTTGGAGCCGGACGGGCAAGGCACGTACGGAGTTCGACTTCCCGCGATGTGGGGCCAATGCCGGTCTTCCCGTACCCCACCCGGAGACGATCACGCTGCCCCGGCACTTCCGTCGCTGACCCGGGTGACGAACCTCGGGGCGATCCTCCCGCTCGCATACTTCCGGCGCGGCAGGGCGATAGTTGCAGGCACCGGCGCGTGCGGTCAGGAGCCGGTGCGGGTCGGCGAGGACGAGGTGCTTCCCGCTGGACAGGACGTCGCTCTGCTCCAACGGCAGCGGCCCGGCCTCTTGCGCGACGCGGGGTCGACGGGCCACGGGGGTGCCTGGCGGTGGAGGTCTCCGGACGGAAGGACGGCGCCGAGCATCGCTTACGTCCTCCAGTTGTCGTCGACGGTCGCCGGGGCCGGGGAAGGCACCGGCATCCCGGCTGCCGTGGGAGCGGCTCTGATGCTGCGTGGTCAGGTGTCGGGCCCTGGGGTGGTGGCGCCGGAGGCAGCCGTGGACCCGCTGCCGTTCCTCCCCCTGGCGTTCCAGATGTGGGGCCATGTCAGTTCCGGGCGGGCGCGGATCGCAGCGCCATGCACCTGGAACATCGGACCGGACGGACATCGCCAGGAGATTCCGCTGGCGTTCTGAGCGCGCCACTGCTGTGCGTCCAGCAGGCCACGGACGTAGGCAGCCTGCCCGATGTGCTGGGTCACGTCGTTCAGCACGCTCACGATCCGCACCGCCGCGGTCACTGGCGGATACCATCGGCGGTCGACGATCCTGTCGAGTTCGGCGTCCACCAGGCCCGCGAGGATCTCCATGGTGCGAGTGTGAACCTCGGCGTAGTACCCGGCGAGCAACCCCTCGGTCGCCTCGAGCCGGTGCGCCTGGTCCGCGCTCTGGCCGTACCCGATGTCGCCGGCCGGGTAGGGCAGCGCGAACCGGTCGCACCACCCTGCGACTGCCAGACCTGTTCGCTCTCAGCGACCCCAGCCATGTGGTCGTCCTCAACACGTGTCAGATGCCAAATCAGCCAGCCGATTGAGTTTGCGAACGGGCCCGGGGATACCACGCCAATTGCGCCGGGGTGAGGCCGGACAACACTCGCGGAACCTCCTCGGCCACGCGCTCGAAGCCATCGGTGAGCAGGACCACGCCGCGTGCCGCCATGAGCCGAGGCTAAGGCATCCGGAGCTCAGCCCAGGACCTTGAACACCTCGTACACCATGAACGCCGGCCAGAACAGCCCCTGGAAGAACGCCCAGACGAACTCCCGAAGGCGTCCGCCTGTCCGAAGAAGTAGAACCAGGCCCCGAAGATCCCCAGTCCGTAGATCGCACCGCTGCCGGCCGCGCCGGCGTTCAAGATACTATTTGCCCATCGCAACCACCCTCTCCGGCTCCAACGCTACTCGCCGATGCCGCCGTCGCCGGGGTGAAACGGGACCACCGTCCACCCCCCGCCGCTGGTGGCGTGGCGCGGACCAACATGCAGGCTGGAGCGACCCAAATGTGCAATTCCGCTCCCCGATGTACGTATCGCCCCCCTGGAGTTGGTGGGGCGCGGCGGGGGCGGTCCAGCTCGAGGCGGGAGAGTTGCCTCAACCTGGGAGCGAAACGCACCGGTTGGATCACTCCCCCGACGTACGTATCGCTCCCCGCTGGAGGTGGGGGTGGGGAGCGGGGCGGGCCCAACGGCTGCGCCGGGTCACACGACGGTGTGAAACATCCCCCACCTGAACCACCAGCCCCCGAGTGTGGCAAGATGAACGAGAGGTTAACAAAACTTGACTGTGCGGCTAATGGAATCGAAGGTTCCGGCCGAAACACAGGAAGTACCGAAAGGAGGCGTCATGGACATCGCCCCCAGATCATTGTCTTCGTCCTCTTCATGCTGGCCGTTGTGCAGGGCACCCGCATCGATGAGATGCGCCAGCGCAACGCGAACTGCTGCGTCACAGCCACGCACAGCCGCAAGCCACTCCCGGTCCATGTGACCCTCGCACTGCAGAGACCGACCCGGCCAGCGATCACTGATCACCGGGAAACGGACATCTCACGCAACCCGCCCCCCAGCCACTGCATTGGTTGCGCCTCGTTAGGCCAAACGGGTGATGGAACCTCTACGTTGGTTCAACGGAGTGACTTCGCAGAGGAGCGGGAATCATGGGCAAACCACGTTGGGTGGCGTCGCTTTCGGCGATGGCAGTCGCAGCAGCCTTACCGTACTGGGGGCCGCGGCGCCGGCCAGCGCGGTCGAGCGCCCGGACAGCCTGGGCAAGGACTTCTGGGTGGCGTTCCCCCAGAACCTCGGGGCCGGGGGGTTGTCGCTGTTCATCAGTTCGCCGACGGCCACGAGCGGCAACGTCTCGGTGCCGGGGCTGAGCTTTTCCGAGAACTTCAATGTCACCCCCGGTGCGGTCACCACGGTGGTCGTCCCCGACGGCGCACAGTTGGGCGACGGCTCTTCGGGCGACCCAGAGGACCGACGGTGCACGTGACCGCCGCCGACGAGGTAAGCGTGTACAGGCTGAATCGGGTGCAGGCCTCCACCGACGCTTTCATGGCCCTGCCGGTCGATGTGTTGACATCTGAGTACTTCGTGCTGGGCTGGCCGGCGCCGGGCGTCGCAGCAGGGGCTGAACTCGCAGTTCGCGGTGGTCGCGACGCAGGACGGCACCGACGTGACGTACCCGCCGACCGCGGACCCCACCTCGGGAGTGATCGCGGGAGCTCCACCACCAAGACGCTGAACAATGGCGAGGCGTTGCCGGTGGAGTCCGTCGACCGGTGACCTGAGCGGGACGTCGGTCACGTCCACGAAACCGGTGGCGGTGTTCGGCGGCCACGAGTGCGCCAACGTGCCAACAACAGCACCCTCGCCTGCGACTACCTGGTGGAGCAGATCCCGGGCACCGGACCTGAGGCAGTCGTTCCTCACCGTTCCGTTGAAGACCCGCCTGAACGGGGACACCTTCCGGTTCGTGGCCAAGGACGACAACACCAACGTGTCGGTCAACGGCGCGGTGGTGGCCACCCTGAACAAGGGGCAGGTGCACCAGCAGAGCATCGACGGGCAGTCCACAGTGACCGCGGACAAGCCGATCCTGATGGCCCAGTACTCCAATGGGACCACCTATGACGGCGTCCCGTGACCCGTTCATGATGCTGACCACACCCACCGAGCAGTTCCTGTCCGACTACCCGTTCACCACCCCGGCCAGCGGGTTCCGCGCGAACTTCGTCAACGTGGTGGCACCGAACGACGCGGTCGGCGACGTCAAACTCGACGGTTCAGCGGTCCCGGCCGGGGCGTTCACCCCGATCGGGTCCACCGGCTTCTCCGGGGCGCAGTTGGACCTGACTCTGGGCAGCCACACCATCGTCGGCCAGCCCTTGCGCATCTACGTCTACGGATTCGACCAGGCCGATTCGTACGGCTACCCGGGCGGGGCGGCGTACGCGGCGATCAACGACGCAGCGGGACTCACGCTCACGCCGGCCACTCAGAGCAAGACGATCAACACCCAGGCCTGTGTCACCACCACGGTGACCGACAAGAACGGCAAGGGCCTGCCCGGCATCCAGGTCAACCTGAAGGCAACCGGCGTCAACCCGCTGGACACCACTGTGCTGACAGACTCGGCGGGCAGCAACCAGTACTGCTACAACAGCACCCCTACAGGCACCGACACCTTCACCGCGAGTTCCAACCCGCTCACCGCCAGCGCCACGGTGGCGTGGACCTCCGGGGCACCCCACCCGCCAGTGGTCAAGAAGAAACTGCCGATCAACGCCAAGGCATGGCCGCGTCGCCCGCCCGGTTGAAGAACGGCAAGGTCGTGCTGGTCAAAGAGCCTGAGCACCAACAAGAACGGCAAGACCACCGTTCGGGCGTTCTGCCGGCCGGCCAAGAGCAACGCGGCCGGTGAGGTGCGGTTCTGCGACGTGACCGTCAGCAAGAAGGGCAAGGTGACCGTCCGGTCCACCGGCTACGACACGCTGAAAGTCACCGTCAAGGTCCGCGCCACACCCAGGAAGGGCAAGAAGGACACCTGGAAGTCCAACACCTGGACCCGCACCTGGAAGGTCCGCACCTGACCTCCAGCACCACGCAGTTGGGGCGCCCTCCACACCAGGGGGCGCCCCAACTGCGTCACCGGCCGCGGTGACTCCATGCCTTCCACAACCCATCCACGGTCCAGAGCAGCGGCGCGCTCGCGATGATGAGCGGCAGTACTGCCAGCGGTGGCCAGGCCTGCCCCAGCACGGTGGCCACGGGCGGGGCGACCAGACAGGCCACCCCGAAGGCCAGCGCCCCACGCACCGCCACCACCAGGAACCTGTTGCCGTGCCACCGCAGCCGCCAGGCTGACAACCGGGTGCTCCGGCAAGCGAATGCGTTGGCGCACTGCATGACCACCACCGTCAAGAAGGCCGCGCCCGAGGCGGCCAACAAAGCCCCACCGGTGGGCCAGGCCGCACCGGGTCGCCATCCGCCGCGAACAAGGCAGCGACAAAGACGCCAAGCTCCGCAACGGCCTCGGTCGGACCCAGCACCCCGAAGGCCCGCACGGCCACGGTCCGGTCCAGCAACCCACCAGAGACCGGCGGCCTGCGCAGGACGCGCTTCGCCGGCTGCTCAGCCCCGAGGCCGATAGCCGGCAGGGTGTCCGTCCCCAGGTCCAGGGCCAGGATCTGCAGCACGCCCAGAGCGAGCGGGAAATGCGCGGCGGACAGCGCCCAGACTAGGAAGGGTGCGAGTTCGGCCACGTTGTCGGTCAGGTGGTAGGTCAGGAAGCGCCGGGCGTTCAGGAAGGTGCCCCGCCCCTGCCGGACGGCCGCCACGATCGTCGCGAAGTGGTCATCGAGCAGGACGAGGTCGGCAGCCTCGCGAGCGACGTCCGTGCCGCCCTCCCCCATCGCCACGCCGATGTCGGCCTCCCGCAGTGCCGGAGCGTCGTTGACACCGTCGCCGGTCATCGCTACGACATGACCCCGCGACTGCAGCGCACGGGCGATCCGCAACTTGTCCTCCGGTGAGACGCGAGCGAGCACGATGCCGTCGTGATCCACCAGCTCCCCGAGGGCGGCCTCGTCTGCGGGCAGGTCATCACCCTGCACGATCGGAGAATCCGGCAGCGCCAGCTCGATCTCCCGAGCGATCGCCCGCGCCGTCTTCGGGTGGTCGCCGGTGATCATGGCCAGGTGGATGCCGGCCTGACGGCACAACTTCACCGCGTCCACGACCCCGTGCCGGGGAGGGTCCTCGAAGGCCAGCAGGCCCAGCAACTGCATCGCACCGGCAGCGTCGTCGCGCTGCCCGACGCCCAGCACCCGCAAGCCACGGACCGCGTAACCGTGCAGCGCGTCCCCGGCCCCCTCCGGAACGACCGGGCAGGCGCCCATCACCGCCTCCGGGGCGCCCTTGCACACTGTGCGACCGGGCCTGCGGGAGGAACTCATGCGGCGCAGCGGATCGAAGGGCACGAACTCGACCTCTTCGCGGGTATCGGGTTCCGCCAGCCCCAGTCGGCGCAGCAGAGCGTCGATGGCCGCATCCATCGGGTCGCCGTGTGCCAGCCATTGGCCGTCGCGTTCCCGGATCCCCCCGCGCGAAGCCATGCGGGCCGCGGTGGCCACGTCCTGGACAGCGGCCAACCCCACGGCCGGACAGTCGACACGCGCCACGGGCTCGTACCCTCACCGGCGACGACCGCCTCGCCGACCGGGGTCCACACCGCCACAACGTTCATCCGGTTCTCGGTGATGGTGCCGGTCTTGTCGCTGCAGATGACCGTGGTGGCGCCGAGGGTCTCGACGGACTCCAGTCGCCGCACGAGCGCCTTCTGCTCCGCCATCCGCTGGGCTCCGACCGCGAGCGAGAGGGTCACCGTCGGCAGCAGTCCTTCGGGGACCAGCGCCACCGTGACCCCGATGCCGAAGATGAACCCTTGCGCAGGCGGCACGCCGAGCAGCAGCATCACGACGAAGAAGACCACCCCGACGCTGGCGGCGACCACGGCGATGGTTCGCACCAGGCGCCTGATGTCCGCCTCGAGCGGGGTGCGCGGACGGGCCTGGGACTGGGTGAGGCGCGCGATCTGAGCGAACCGGGTGCTGCCGCCGGTCGCAGCGACCACCGCCCTGCCCACGCCCTGCGACGAAGGTCCCGGCGTACAGGCCACCATCGGGTCCGATGGGCTCGGGGACGCTCTCCCCGTGAGGGTGGAGGTGTCCACCAACAAGCCGGTGGACTGCAGGCGGGTCATGTCCGCAGGGACCCGGTCCCCCTCGCCCAGCACCACGACATCGCCGGGCACCACAGCCGTGGCCTCGACGATCACCTCCACCCCGTCGCGCAGAACCGTCACCTGGGCAGGCAGGAGTTCGCTCAGCCGGCCCGCCGCGCGTTCGGCCCGGTACTCCTGCACGAATGCGAACACACCGTTCACGATCACGACCAGCACGATGGCCAGGGCCAGTTGTGGAAGTCCGCCGACCACCGCGAGAGCGGCCGCGGCCCAGAGCATGATGGCGAAGAAGTGGCCGGACTGGCCCAGGAACTGCCGCCAGAGCGGCACCGGTTGGACGTGCGGTATGGCATTGGGCCCGATCCGCGCCAGCGTCTCTGCGGCCTGCTCGGCGGCGGTCAGGCCGAGGTCGACCCCGTTCCTGTCCGCATCCACCGCATCTCACCGCCCCGGGCGCCCTGCGCCTGCCACCCATTATCCGCCCGGCCGGAAGGTGGGAGTGATCCGGACAGCCGGGAGCGATCCAACCGGTCGCGCAACTCCGCCCCTCGCGCGACCGATCGGAGAACTACCTTCCAAGGGGAAGGCGGGAGTGATACGTATGGGCGGGAGCGATCCAACCGGTCCCTTTCTCTCCCTGGTGTACGTTTCTCTCCCCGGTAGGCTTCCCGGCGGTCGGCCTGCTGACCGTCATCTGCACCCGGAACAACCTGTCCCCGATCGGCGTGGTGAAGACCGCCTCGATCCGGGTGTACCCCTGAGCGCGGGCCTGCTCGATGGCCGCCTGCCGGGCGTGGTCGACACTGTCGGCGGAGATCTCTATGGTGGTGATCATGGGTCCAGTGTGTGCGCTGGGCGACCGGATGTGCGTCGGCAACCGACGCGGGGCGGTCTGGCCTGGCAGTCCAGATTCATCGGGTTTGCGATCGGGGCGCCATCAAAGCGCAAAGGGGCGTAGCCTTGGGCCGCACTTCGGAGGTGCCTCATGGGGCGTGTCAGGTCCGTTGTTCTTGTTGCCGCGATGGCATTGATGTCAGGCTCGATCATCTCGAACCCCGCAGCGGGCGTCGAGAAGCGCCGGCAGACTCGAACGCCCATCCGCGCCCCGAGGTCAGTGCAGCAGTCGCGACACGTCTCCCCCCCTACGGGACCTCGTCAAGACCGCCGCAGCGGCCCCCGACACCCAGCCTCTGGACTCGGTCAGTAAACCGGTTCCAAACAAGCCGGTGCCGCAAGAGCGCATCGACGCGATGCTCGCCACCAACCCCGGCCCACCGGTCATTCCGGACCCCACTGGTCCAGGCGACGTCGACATGCCCGCCCTCGCAGGCAGCTTCGAAGGATCCAAGAACGCCGACAACACCTCGGGGGTCTACCGCCGGACACCGTTGGCGACGTGGGACCCAATCACTACGTGCAGATGGTGAACCTGGTCTTCCAAATCTTCAACAAGTCCGGGACATCGCTGCTCGGCCCGTCGAACAGCAACGTGCTCTGGGCCGGCTTCGGCGGCGACTGTCAGACACAGAACTCTGGCGACCCGATCGTGCAGTACGACCAGTTCGCCGATCGATGGTTGATATCGCAGTTCGCCATCAACGGCAACTCCTACCGCGAATGTGTGGCTATCTCCCAGACACCCGACCCTACCGGGGCGTGGCACCGATACGCCTTCGCGTACAACGAACTCCCCGACTATCCGAAGTTCGGTGTCTGGCCCGACGGCTACTACGTGACCTACAACATGTTCCAGCTGATCTCACCACCCAACAACTACAACTTCACAGGCGCCAAGGTCTGCGCACTCGATAGGTCGGCCATGTTGGCGGGAGGCGCCGCCACGCAGCAATGCTTCGATCGGGCACAGGAGTGGGCCCTGCTTCCCTCGGATGCCGACGGCACAACGCCGCCGCCCGCCGGGTCGCCCAACTACGTGCTCGCGGAGCACTGGAGTGACCAGACCAAACTCACGATGTACAAGTTCGCGGTCGATTGGGCGACCCCCGCGAACAGCGCACTCATCGGACCCACACAAATCAATGTCAACGCTTTCGTCTGGGCCTGCCTGAACACCGGTTTCGCGCCGTGCGTTCCCCAGAGTTCGACCGGTCAGAAACTGGATTCACTGGGTAACCATCTGATGTATCGGCTCGCCTACCGCAACTTCGGGGATCACGAGTCGCTGGTGGCTAACCACTCGGTGAACATCACCAACACCCAGACTGGTATTGGCTGGTACGAGATCCGCAGCCCGGGTGCCACCAACCCCGTCGTCCATCAACAGGGAACCACTGCCGATCCCAACGGCACCACGTACCGATGGATGGGTTCGCTGGCTCAGGACAAGTTGGGCAACATGGCTTTGGGCTACAGCACCTCGAGCAGCACGACGTTCCCGGGGATCCGTTACGTCGGGCGGCTGTCCGGCGACCCGTTGAACACCATGCCGCAAGCGGAGTCGACGGTCATCGATGGCACCGGCGCCCAGACCGGCACCGCCGGCCGATGGGGCGATTACTCCGCGATGCACACGGATCCGATCGACAACTGCACCTTCTGGTACACCAACGAGTACCTCGCCGCGACCGGGCCTACTCCATGGCGCACCCGGCTCGCGAACTTCAAATATCCGAACTGCACCGGTTCAGCCACGACTCCCGGAGCGCCGTCGGTAACAGCGGCCCCGAGTGATCAGAAGGTGGATGTGTCCTTCACCAACGCGCCCAACGGCGACATGCCGGTGGTGAGTTACACCGTGACGGCCACACCCGGGGGCGCCACCTGCACCACGCGAGTGGGTGTCACCCCGAACCCGCTGGCCTGCAAGCTTCAGCGGGTTGACCAACGGGCAGCCGTACTCGTTCAGCGTCGTCGCGAAGAACGGGCTCGGCGATGGGACCGCGGGCGTGGCGAACGCGACGCCTAGGACACTGCCAGGGCACCCCAATCCGCTTCGGCCGCGCCAGGCAACACCGATGCCTCAGTGACCTGGTCCCCGCCTGCCAGCGACGGCGGCGCGGCCATCTCCAAGTACACGGTGACCGCCTCACCGGGCGGTGCGACGTGCGCCACCGGGGGTACGGGCTGCACGGTGCCCGGGCTGACCAACGGTCAGGCCTACACCTTCACAGTGGTCGCCACGAACGCCGCTGGCGACGGTCCGCCGAGCGCGGCGACCGCCTGAGTCACCCCGCAGAGCGCCGCCCAGACGGCCACGGTGAAGACGGGCCAAGAAGATCAAGCCCAAGGGCAAGACCGTGCTGCTGAAGAAGGCGGTGACGACCAACGCCAATCAGAAGGCGAAGGCCAAGGTGACGGTGAAGCCGAAGGGCAAGAAGTACGCCAAGGTCACGATCTCCAAGAAGGGAAGGTGACGATCCAGACGAAGGGCAAGAAGAAGTTGAAGGTGACCCTGAAGGCTGACCGCGCCGGCCACGGCACAGTACAACGCGTACTCCTTCACCAAGAAGTGGAAGGTCAAGAAGTAGCGGGCTACCCCGAACGGGCACCCTAACCACACACGGCGATTCTGCCGATGCGGTCTATGTGGGACACGTCTGCTCGCGCATGCCATGGATACGGCCATGACCGCCGTCGCCGAGCGGGCAGTCGCGTCGCCTGCATTCGACCGGCGGCCGCGAGTGGCCATGAAGTGGAAGTTGCTCGGTGCGTTCGCGGGGGCGTTCAGCATCGTCTTCGGGTTCATCGCGGTGTGGGTCATCCACGACGCGGGGACCAAGGCCCGGACCGGCTCGTGACCGAAATTTGAACAACACGGCGGTGGGTGCGGCTCGCTCGCTGGACGCAGACCAGTTCGCTGATTTGCTGGCCACGGTCCCAGCGGTACCCGACCCGTCGAATCCAGCCGGGCTCGGGTACCCCGACAGTCAGGCGTACGTCGATCTGGCACGACAACTGTTCTCGGTCAAGGACATCGTCCCGGAAGCCAACCCGTACACGTACTACCTGAACCCCGAGGATGGCGAGTTGTACTTCGCGGTCTCGTCGGGCTACTTCTACACCCCGCAGTTCGGGGTGATGTACAAGGAACCGGTGGCCAACGTCGCGGACCAGCAGACGTACCAGCGAATGGCCGAGGGCCTGACGAACACCACCGATGAACCGCCCTACACCGATGCGTACGGCTCGTAGTGTCCGTGTACAGCCCGATCCTCGACTCGGACGGCAAGGTCGTGGGGCGATCGGGATCGACTACTCCTGGCGTACGTCGCCACCGTTCAGAAGGACGTCCAGCGCAACATGTTCGTGGTGCTCGGCGGACGGCGTCCACTGCTCCTGCTCGTCCTGATCCTGTCGAGCACCTTGGTGCGCCCGCTGGCCAGACTGACCGCCGCCACGCGCCGGATCGCGGACGGCGAGTACGACCTCGACGTGCGGTCGCTGGTGAAGTCCCGCTTCCCCGACGAGATGTACGAACTCGGCCAGTCGTTCACGGTGATGGCCGAGAAGGTGGCGGCCCGTGAACGGCACCTGACCAAAGAGGTGCAACGCCTGCGGGTGGAGATCGACCAGAGCAAACGGGACGAGGCGGTCCGCGAGATCACCAGCACGGACTTCTTCGAGGATCTCAGCGGCAAAGCCGACCGTTCGCGGGCGGCGTTGCGCAGGGAAGGAGCACCTGTGAACCCCTGCCGACGTTCTCCGTTCCCGGCGTCCCACTGGACTTCGTGGATGTGGGTGACAGCAGCCTGACACCGCTGCAGCGCGCGCCGCCCTCGACGGCCTGGCGGCGGTCCACCTGCGCCACTTCGACGACTACCCGCACATGCTCGACGAGTTCGGACAGTGGCGACTGACGCGGCTGGCCGGTCCCGGACGTGGTCCTTCACATCTGGCTGGCCAGCGCGATGGCCGCCCGTGGGCGAGTTCGTGATGCACACGAACATCCGACGGGGCGTGTCGCTGTTCCACTTCTTCGCCGTGGACGAGCACGTTCGCACGACGTTCCCACGGGATGGCTCGGGCGTCACCGAGGCCTTCCCGGCTCAGGGACAGCATGACTGCCGGCGGCGGAGGCGGCACCTGCTCGCGGGAATGTGCGAGGTGCCCGACGACCACATCCACAAGTGGACCCGCCTCGGGTACGAGCACCTGCCGTTGAGTACGGGGAGCCGGCCGGAGGTCGTTACCACCGCACGCCGGTCGCCTTCATCCAGCAGGCGGCCATGGTGCGCACGATGCCGGTCGCGCGGAGCCTGCCTCCGGGACTGGTGGCAGGTCAGGCACTGCGAGCCTTCCTGCTCGACTACTACGGTCTGCCCGAGGACCTGCCGGAGGTCCAGCGGATGCTGCATTCGGCCGGAGTCCTGGCGCCTGGCCGGCTAGCAGGACGCCATTGGTCGGCCCCGTCCGCCCGTTCGTCTACGCGGGCCCCTTTCCCGCTATCCCGGTGGCGTCCCGTGGGCCAGACTGGCCCTGGAGTCTTCAACGCCGGAGGAGCAAAAGATGGGTTACGAGCAGGAGTACGAGCGCAGTCTGGCCGAACCGGTCGCCTTCTGGCGAGGCAGCGGCCACGATCAAATGGACAACTGGGCCCACGGTCTCATCGCGACGACTCGGCCGCCCTGTACCGCTGGTACTCCGATGGCGTGCTCAACACCTGCTACAACGCGGTGGACCGGCACGTAGCCGCCGGCCAGGGTGATCAACCCGCACTGCACTACGTCAGTCCGGTCACCGCCAGCGCGAAGAGCTGACCTACGCGCAGTTGCTCGACGAGGTCAGCACATTCGACGGCGTTCTCACCAACCTGGGAGTCGGCGCCGGGGACGGGGTCGTGCTGTCCCATGCCGATGGTGCCGGAGGCGGTCATCGCCATGCTGGCGATGCGCGCATCAGGCCGTGCACTCGGTGGTCTTCGGCGGGTTCGCCGCCCACGGAACTCGCCGCGCGCATCGACGACGCCGGCCCAAGGTCATCCTCTCGGCTTCCTGCGGCATCGAAGCCACCCGCGTCGTCTACAAGCCACTCCTGGACGACGCGCTCGCGCAGCCTCCCACTCCCCGGAGGCGTGCGTGATTCTGCAGCGCCCGCAACTGGCCGCGGAGATGGGCGGGAGGGACTACGACTGGCACGAAGGTGGTCGCTCAGGCCACCCTGTCGCATGCACGGATGTGCGTGCCACTGATCCGCTGTTCATCCTCTACACGTCGGGGACGACCGGCCGTCCGAAGGGCGTGGTCCGCGACAACGGCGGGCACGCGGTCGCCCTGGCTTGGTCGATGGCCAGCATCTATGGCTTCGGCGCGGGCGACACCTGGTGGGCAGCCTCCGACGTCAGCTGGGTGGTCAGTCACTCCTACATCGTCTACGCGCCCCTGCTCATCACGGTGCGACGACGGTGGTCTACGAGGGGAAGCCGGTGAGCACCCCGGACCCGGGACCTTCTGGAGGTGATCGCCGAGTACGGCGTGAAGGCGCTCTTCACCGCGCCCACGGCGATCCGGCGCGGCGCAAGGAGGACCCGAAGGCGCCACTCCTCCTGGCCGACCACGGCATCTCGCGCTCGACACCTCTTCCTGGCCGGGAACGCCTGGACCCAGACACCTATCGGTGGTCCACAGCCACCCAGGGCATCAGTGATGGGCAACTGGTGGCAGACCGAGAACCGGCTGGCCGATCGCCGCCAACCTCCGCGGCCTGGACCAGTTTGGCGATCAAGGCCAGGTTCGCCCTCGGTCGCAATCCCCGGCTACGACGTGCAAGTCCTCGACGAGCGGGGGCAACAGGTGCCTCCGGGCACCCGAGGGAGCATCTTCATCAGGCTGCCCCTGCCCCCGGAACCCTGCCGACCTCTGGGGCGACGACCAGCGCTACGTCGTCGGTTACCTGGCTCGGCGTACCCCGGTTACTACCACGACCGGCGACGGCGGTTACGTCGACAGGGCGGCTACCTCTATGTCCTGGGCCGCACCGGACGGCGTCCGTCAACGTGGCCGGGCACCGGCTGTCGACCGGCAGCATGGAGGCGGTGATCGCGACCACCCAGAGGTGGCCGAGTGCGCGGTCATCGGTGTGCACGACGATGAAGGTGAACCCCCGCGCCTTCGTCGTGCTCAAGTCCGGGG
>JADJCR010000017.1 GCA_016703125.1 Micrococcales bacterium
GCGCCACCGCCGCGACACCGTCGGGCTGTTCGACCCTGCTACTACGAGGACGTGCCACCGGGTGCGGTTCTTTCCGCGAGGGCACGATCGGCGGTGGGCGCCCGTGTTACCCAAAGCTGGGCTGTTCATGCCCGCGGGAACAGCAGCCGCTGGGCGACGGGCGGGCCTGTTCCGGCGCACCCCGCCCGCGTTCGATTTCGCCACCTGCACCGGGTGCATGGAGCGCGCCTATCCCGCCCGGACGCCGCGATCCCCAACGTGGTGCATCGAGATCCACGACCTGATCCTGACCGGGATCAAGGCACCCGACATCACCGAGCCGCAGCGAGAGGCTCTGCGCACCTATCGTCTACACCTGTCTGAGCAAGTGGGAGGCCTACCGGCAGGACAAGACCGCGGGGCCGTTCGATGGAGGTCGTCGCCGAGGTGTGGGCTCCGGCATCGACTGGGGCGGCCCATTCCTTCGGCGCAACCTCGGACCCGCTGGTCGCGAAACTCGCCACCTACCCCGGTGGCCCGCACACGGCCGTTCTTCGACGCGATGGAAGGCTACCGGTGGCCGGTACCGGGGCGTTGTTCGCGGCGACCATCGACCCGTGGAAGGCACCGGGTGCCTGAGTGTATCGACGTGGCCCAGGGCCCTGACCGCGCCCGATGAGGACGCCGGACGTTCCGACTTGCAGACCGTTTCGAAATTTCCGCCACCGCACTGCCCAACACGCCTGCGCGGTTCCTCGAGGACTCCGCCCTCGACCAGTGCCGACGGCGATCTCAAGCGGCCATGCTCGACCGGGCTACTCTACTTCCACGAGACCGGTGGCGGCGAAAGTCCGCCGCGGCTGCGGCGAGGTCACCGCGATCCGGCTCGTGAGACGGCCACCAGCCATGCGCTGGCCGACGACCGCCGGCGGGCACATCCGGGAACTCGACGAACTGGTGACGGCGTTGCACGACAAACTCAACACTGTCGACGATGCCGAACGGTGCCGGCGGATCGAGTGACGCGCTCGCGACGCTGGAGAGCAGGCTGCAGGCCTTCTACGAAGGCGGTCCCACGTGGGCAACGGCCTGTCCTCGGTCGTCGTCGGCGAACGCCACAGGGCGCAGCAGCGTTCGACGCCTCGACCATGCCCTACAACTCCTATCAGTGACCCGTGGGTGAACAGCCTGTTTCAGGAGAGTTCCCGCCGTGGGCAAGGGGATCTTCGAGGGAATTCGACGCAGATGACCTTGGACGTCCGGGCCTCGCGCATCGCGCGCCCGAGCTCGAGGACGCTCTACGACCCGGGGACCGCCACGAGCCCGAGTTGCGCACGCTGTCAGCGGAGGAGTTCCGTCCCCGAGGAACTGTCCTGTTGCCGACGATCCTGTCGATCGGTGGCGACGGCGCGAGCTGGCGACGACGCCGGGTTCTGGCGCGATGTCCCGGATCCTGGCCAGCGACACCCCGGTCAAGATGTTGGTCCTGACTTCGGGCGCGTACTCCAACACCGGTGGCCAGGCGCCCACCTCGAGTTTCACCGGGCAGGACTCCGACCTCGCCCGCTTCGGCGGCTCGCACTCCGGCAAGGCCGAGGCGCAAGGAACTCCGCCCTGCTCGCCTCCTTTCCACCCCCACGTACGCCTGCTCGACCAGCACGGTTCCACGGGCACTTCCCAGACGACCCTGAGTACCTGAGTACTGGACCTAGCCGGCGGTCATGAACGTCCACAATTTCTGCGGATCTGAGACGGCATCCCGAAGTCGTCGTCGAACGCGCGGGCGCGGATGGCCGCCGAGAGCCGGATGCATCCGCTGTTCGTCCACGACCGCGCCGCGGCTCGACCATGCACGAGTGGTTCTCCATCGAGGGAAACCCCTGACGTGGACAAGACGTGACCACCAAGACGTTTGAGTACCTCGACGACGAGGGCGCACTGGGTAACCGATGACCACACCCGCCGACCCGCCGAGTTCGCGCTGGGCGAGGGGCGGTTCAAGATGCAGTTCCGCAAGTTGCAGCCCGGATGAGGAAAACCGCGCCGTGCCCATCGACGAGTACGTCGAGCTGTCCGCCGAACAGCGGGCCGAGCACCTGCCCTTCATCTACGCCACCGACGACGACCGGCACTGATCAAGGTCGCCTGCTCGCACGGCATCGTGCCGCTGGTCGAGGACCGGCGCCGGTTCTGGCAGACCCTGTACCTGTCCCGGGTGCATGAGGCGCAACTGACCGCGCTGCACCGAGCAGACCCTCGAGCAGCTGGGCGCGAAGTACGAAGAGGTCGCCACCGCCCGCGAGACTCGCTGGACGACATCGCGCGGGCCATGTCCGAACTGGCGACGTCCAGCCGGGCACCGGCCGGGGCCGGTGGGGACTGCCGACGCCTGGCGGCGCGAGCACCCGCCGCACCGGCCGAGGCGACGCCGGCCGCCGAGACCGCACGGCCCGGTCTGGCCCGACCCGCCGACGATGGTTTGTGCAACGACTGGGACCTGCTACCAGGAACTGCCGCAGTTCTTCGCCAGACCACCGTGGTCATCGACGGTGAGGCCCGGGTGATCGCCCGCATGATCCCCGGCGCTGCCGACTCCGTGGGAGGTCACCCCGAGATCGCCAAACGCATCGACCGGGTGCGCGCCAATTGCGACGCGGAGATCATCCGATGACCGCCGAACTCCGACCAGGCGGCGCCGCCAGCACACTCGACCACCAGGCGGAGTTGCTGCGCAGGCGGCTGGAGAGCGATCCGCGTGCCTTCCGCGAGGTGTTCATCTCCGAAGGCATGCAGGCGGTGGCTGGGGAGTTCCAGCAGCCCGACCTGGTTGAGGAGTTCACCCGCAGCCTGTGGGACACGCTGCTGCGCGGCGACGACAGCAGCACGGTGCTGATGCGGTTCGTGTGGAACCTGCCCCTGTCGGGCAAGCGCAAGTTCATCCGCGCCATCGATGCCCACCTGTCGACCGCTACCCGATGTTCGCCGGCTGTCGCAGGGGTGGCCGGCCCAGAACGCGATCGAGCCCTATGTCCGCGACGCGCCGAGAGCCGGGCTGTCGACTTCGGCCTGGTCAACCGCGGTTTCCTCGGTTACCTGGAGCAGGGCTACACCCAGCGCGAAGTGGATCTGCTGGTGTGGCTCGAGGTGCTGCGCGACAAGCAGTGCGAGGAGAAGCCTTGCGAACTCGGGGAGTTCTCGCCGGATGCCGGGAACCCACGGGTGGCTGCCCGGTGTCCATCCACATCCCGGAGGTCATCGAGCTGATCGGCAAGAACCAGTTCCGCGAGGCGCTGGAGCTGATGGAGTCCAGCAACCCGCTGCCCGACGTCACCGGGCCGGGTGTGCCCGCAGGAACTGCAGTGCCAGGGGCGTGCATCCAGAAACTGCCCATCGCGATCGGCCAGCTCGAGTGGTACCTGCCGGAACGGGAGAAGCTGGTCGACCCTGGGCAGGCGACGCAGCGCCGGTCGCCGGGGTGCGCGATCCCTGGGAAAGGGCGACCCATCCGCCGGTCGCGATCATCGGCTCGGAGCCGTCCGGGCCTCATCAACGCCTACCTGCTCGCCGCGCAAGGGTTCCCGGTCACGGTGTTCGAGGCGTTCCACGCACTCGGGCGGGGTGTTGCGCTACGGCATCCCCGAGTTCCGGCTGCCCAACGAGCTGATCGACGACGTCGTCGCGAAGATCCGGCTGCTGGGCGGCCGGTTCGTGATGAACTTCGTCGTCGGCAAGACCGCCACCCTGCAGGACCTGCGCGACGCCGGATTCGCGCGGATCTTCGTGGGTACCGGCGCCGGCCTGCCCCGGTTCATCAACATCCCCGGCGAGCACCTGCTCAACGTCATGTCGGCCAACGAGTTCTCACCAGGGTCAACCTGATGCAGGGGGTTGCGCCCCGACTACGAGACCCCGCCACCGCCAACCGACGGCAAGCAGGTCCTGGTCATCGGCGGCGGCAACACCGCGATGGACGCCGCCCGACCGCCCGCCGGCTCGGCGGCCACGTCACGATCGTCTACCGCCGCACCCAGGCCGAGATGCCTGCGCGGGTCGAGGGAGCACCACGCCCTCGAGGAGGGCATCGTCTTCGAGGAGTTGCGCTCACCGGTGGAGTTCCTGGGCGATGACCGCGGGTTCGTCACGACCGCCGTCCTCGACCAGATGGAGCTTGGGGCGCCCGACGACTCCGGCCGCCGCCGCCGGTGTCCACCGGCCGCACGGCATCCAGGCGCGCCGATCTCGTCATCATGGCCCTGGGCAACGCGGCCAATCCGATCATCAAGGACTCGAGCCGCGGCTGGAGACGTCGGCCTGGGGCACGATCAACCTCGACCACAAGGGCTCGCAGGAGACCACGCTGCCCGGCGTACACCGGCGGCGACGCCGCCCGTGGGGGTCGACGGCGATCCTGGCGGCCGGGGACGGCCAGGCCGCCGCGCGGGAGATCTCGCCATCGACGACCTCTCCCCGCAGATCATCCGGGAATCCGTGCAACGCGCGAGCGCCTACACCGAGCTCGCCGCCACCGAGGCGACCATCCTGGGGAAGGCCGACCTCAGCGACGGCATTGTCGAGTTCACCGTCCGCGCACCGCTGATCGCCAGGTCGGCGCGGGCCGGGCAGTTCGTGCGCGTCCTCCCGCAGCCCGACGGCGAACTCATCCCGCTGACGCTGGCCGACTGGGACGCCGAGGAGGGCAGCATCTGCCTGGTCGTGCAGGGGTCGGCACGAGCAGCATCGAGATCAACCGGATGGCCGTGGCGACGCCTTCACGGGGATCGCCGGTCCACTCGGGCGCCCCAGCGACGTCCACGCGCACGACCCCGACGCCACGGTGGTCTTCACCGCCGGTGGCCTGGGCCTGCCGCCGGTCTACCCGATCCTGCGCGAGCACCTGCGGGTGGGTAACCACGTGACGCTGATCTCCGGGTTCCGCAGCGCCGATCTCATGTTCTGGGCGCAAGCCGACGAGCGGATCGGGCTGTTGCAGTCGGAGTTCGGCGACCGGCTCGACGTCGTCTACACCACCAACGACGGTTCGTTCGGCGTTCCGGGCTTCGTCACCGGGCCGCTGGAGGAGATGCTGCAGGCACAGTCACGGGCGGAAGGGCGGCGCGTGGCCGAGGTCGTGACCATCGGTCCGGCGTTGGTGATGCGTGCGGTCAGCGACCTGTGCCGCGGCTACGAGACCCTTTGCGTGGCCAGCCTGAACTCGATCATGGTCGACGCGACCGGGATGTGCGGCGCCTGCATGGTGCCGGGGCTCATCGACGGCAAGCCCGTGCGCAAGCACGCGTGTATCGACGGTCCCGAGATCGACTCGCGCATCATCGAGTGGGACAGTTCCTGCCGCGCTTCAACCAGTTCAGCGCCCAGGAGCAGGCCAGCCGCGCCCGTCACGGCCTGGTTTGAGTCTGCTGGGGTTGTCGTGGTGACGGCCGGACCAGCCGGCTTCTGCTGAGATGCCACTGCAGCGGTTCCGTTTGTAGCCGCGCCTTTGCGACGAAGGTGCCGGGCACCACCGTCGCAATGCGACGAAGGTGCGCGGTCCCCACCCCTTGCACCCAGCACCATCACCACAAACCAGCCCCAGCCCCCGCACCATCGTCACAATCGCGTTCCAGCGGCGGGTCAACCCCAGGGACGGTCACCTGGACCTCTTCAGAGTCAGGGCGTCGCCCATCCGGACACTCAAGGCCACGTGGAGGGCGGCCACGGAAGTTCGGCACGCCGGCCTGCGGTTGTCCGCTCTTCATCCCCTGCCGACTCGAGCCCATTCACCGCTCTCCCCACGCTCCCCCACTGCACCAACGCCAGCGCCAGCTCCTCCTCGGTGATCCCGTTCACTCCGGCGACCCCCTATCCTCCAACTCGTCGCGCAACCTGACCCGCGTCTGCCATCGCGGCGGTGAGGGCGGGTAGGCCAGGTGGTCCACTTCCGGCCCGGTGAGCATCGCTACCGGCGGGGCCACCCCGGAGTCGCACCACTTCATCAGCTCCACGCCGGCCATCACCGGGCTGATCGCCCAGTGCGCGGCGAAGGCCTCCACGTCACCGATGTCGTAGGGGCTGTCGATGAGCCGCTGCGCCAGCCGGTCCATGATCCCGGTGCGCAGCCAGCGGGCACGCAGGGTCGGGTCGGCCCGGTCGGCCTTGCCGTAACTCCACGCCAGGTAGGTGATCGAGCGAGGTTCCAGGTGCACCGCGCGCATCGTGTCGCGGATCCATGTCAGGCTCGGGTTGCGGGCCATCACGCCGAGGTAGAACTGCACCGGCAACGGGTCGTCGGCGTCGATCTCCAGGCTGATCCGGTCGACCTCGTCGGGGTGCATCCCGCACTCCCACATCGCGGTCCAAGGTTCACCGGGCATCTCCGGGGCCGGTTCCGGCGCGAACCCGCGGCACAGCGCCACCACCTGCCATGCGTGCGCACCGTGGGTCAGCGCCACATGTTTCGGGTCCCGGGCGTGGGCGACAGCGTCCTGCGGGTTCTTGTACCCCGGCGCGCGCAACACTGGGCCTTATTGGCCGGGTGCCACGGCCTCGTGACTGCGTAGCGCGAATCGGGCGGGCGACCAGGCGCTGTTCCAGCGTGAACCACTCGAGCACCGCCGGCGACGCGACATCCGCCAGTTCCAGGCACGACAGGTACCCGCCGAGCGCGGCCAGGATCCGCTCCTGCTCCAAGTCGTGGCCGGTGTCCACGGTGCCGTCCGGGAACAGCGTGACCGGGTGTCGCTTCGAGCCTTTGGTGCTGGTCCGGCTGGTCCGGCAGGTCACGGTCACAGTGACAGGTCCGGGCAGGTCACCCATCGGGCACTACTTCCACCCGCTGCACCCAGCCCGGCGTCGGGGGCACTGGTCGCGGCGCCGGCCCAGCACGCCCACGATCACCGGCACCGGTACGGGCATCGTCGGCCACGGGGTGTAGCCGTCGGTGAGCACAATGACCGTCTGCGGGGCCGGCCGGCAGGCCAAAGCCCCCGCGATCCCCACGCCCATGTCTGTGCCACCACCGCCAGTCAGCCGCACCTCGCGCACATCGCGGACCTGCTGCACGGTGTGCACGGCGGCGTCCACCGCCAGCACGGTCACGCTGCTGTCCGGCACCGCCAAGGAGGCAAGCACCGATTTGACCTCCCCCAGCGCCTGGGCCAGCAGCCCGTCGTCGACACTGCCCGACGTGTCGACCACCACCGCGACCGCAGGCACCGGACGCCGCAACGCCGGCACGATCGCCGCCCCCACCGCCTGCTGGCGCCGGGAGATCTTCGAGTACGTGTAGTCGACCTGCCCCTGCCCCCAGCCGATCCCACGGCGCACCGCCGCGTGCAACACCTGCTGCCACGGCACCACCGGGTCCAGGATGTCCCCGACCCACCGGCCCCACTCCCCAGGCATGCTGCCGTACTGGGTGCAGTGCTCGCGGAACTCGATCGCCACCGTCTTGCGGATCGCCTCGGCGGCCTGCGTGGACAGCCCCGGCATCTCCGCGTCGCCCGGTGGCAGGTCGTGCTCGCGGGCCATCCCGTCACTCCCGCTGCCACAGGTGCGGTCCGGGTCCAGCCCCAGCGGCGGCTTCGTCACCGGCCGGGCCCGCAACAGCCGGAAGTACTCCTCGGCCGAGCGGTTCGGGGCCTGGTGCACCTGCCGGGGTTGCGGCAGGCCGGCATCGAACGGCAACACCTCCCCGATCGTCAAGTCGGCGGCCATCTTCCACCGGTCCCGAGACGCGGCATCCACCCCGCAGTCGGTCGCCCTCCCGGCGTGGTCGGCGAGCAAGTGCCACACCTGATGGGCGATCTCCCGGGCCAGCGCATCCACATCCGCACCCAGCACCCACAGCGGGTTGACGTAGAGCCGCCAGTAGACGTCGGTGGACATCCGCGCCACCCGCTCCGTGGGCACCGTCACCAACGCGTACACCGCCGTCGACAAGTACGGCATGTCCCCGGCCGACTGCGACACCAGCCACAACTTGGCCGCCGCCAGCCGCTCGGCGACGTCGGCTCCGATCACAGCAGACCAGCCAACTGCAATGCCGGCGCGAACACCGTCAGCCCAGGCGGCAACTCCGCACCCGCCGGCCGGCGCCCCGGCCGCAGCAACGCCCGCACCACCGGCACCGCCGAATCCAGACTCGAATGGGCCGCCGCCCTGACACAGACCCCCATCGCCGCGGTCCACCGATCCGGCGTCGGGTCGGAGGTGTACGCGGCCAGCAGCCCTGCAGGGCCACATGCACCCGGTCGGCGCGCAGCCCCTTCAACCCATCACCCAACGGATCGGCCAGCAGCTCCTCCGGATCCGGCAGATCCAACGCCGAGCGCCACGTCAGGAACTCATGGCCCACCGGCGCACCCACCGCCCCGTACACCAGCAACCGCCGCACCTCCTCGCCGGCACCGGCATGCTCCGCGATCGCCAACAACTGCGCCGCGTAATCCCACGTCCGTGGTGTCGGGAACGCCCGCCCGCGGCCGGCCGAATCCTTCGGGATCGACGACAACTGCCCGCCCCGGGTGCGCAGGAACCCGGCCACCAGACTGCGCTGCGCCGAGGCCAACCCGTCGAGGTCCGCCGGTCGCTCCGGCACCGGCAGCACCGGCCAGTCCCCAGTCACGATCGATTCCGTGTACACATCCAGTGGCAACGACCACTCCAGATGCACGAACCGGTTCGCCGTCGGCGGCGCCAACTCCCACCCCGACGCCGCCACATCCGCCGGGTTCGCCGCCGCCCCGAACGACACCCGATCCGGCAACTGCAACACCCCCACCTGCGCATGCGTCAACGGCCGCAACGCCGCCGCCTGCACCGCCGGGGACGCGGTCGTCCACTCGTCGAAGAACACGATCGACGGCTTCGGCTCCTCGGACACCCGCACCGCCCACCCCGGCGGAGCCAGCGTGACCCGGTCCCCGTTCACCACCGGCAACCCCGCGAAGTCCGACGGCTCGTAGTGCGAACAGATCAACGTCTCCACATGCCACCCGCTGCCCGCCGCCGACTCGATCACCGCCGTCTCCCCAGCCCCCTGATCACCCCATAACAGGAACGGGATCCGCGCGTCAACGCACACGCCGACCGCCTGCAGTACGGCCTCGTACGACTCGCGATCCCTGGCCATGTCTCCCCTTCCGCCGACTGGAGCCCGATTGAAACATGGGCCTACGACACGGACGCACCAAGGTCAGATTCCCTCGTCGTGCACGCCCACCGAGTCGAACTCCACCGTCCCGCCCGGGAGTTGCCAGTACTTCAGCCGCCGCGCCGACGGGGTGTTCACCTGCAGGCTGCACCTCCACGCGGCACCCCCATCGGCCCGGGTCTCCTGCGGTCCGGCAGGTCCGGCCCGCCATGGATGGAGCTGGCGGCCGGACATCGATCGCACCAGCCCGGTGAGCACCTCGACAAGCACATCCACGACCTTGTCCCGCGCCACGCCCTTGAGGTCATCCAGCGAATCGAGGAATCTCGGCCCGAGCCGATACTCCGCGAGTGGCAGTTCCGCCCGTTGGGATTCCGGTATCCGATGCAGGTACTGCAGCCGGATCTCGTGCCGCAGTTGCTCGCCCGGATCGTTGAACACCCCCACCCCACGCGCTCGATCGTCCATCTCCTGGGCACGCCTGATCGCCTGCTTGGCCTTCTTGTCAGCGTCGCGCAGGCTGCGGCGCAGCCGGGCAGCTTCGGCCTTCGCTGCGGCCAGCTCAGCCTCCGCCTTCGCCAGGCGGGTATCCAGCAGAGTGCGCTCACGGTTGGCGGCCTGCAACTGCCCGAGCCTGGCAGGATCGGGAGTAGCCGACCTCACCGGTGCCGGAGCCACCACCTCTTCAAGAACCACCGGTTCCGGGGCCACCGCCTCCGCCGGTTCCTCGTCCTCGATCAGGTCCTCGAACCAGCCAGGGCGGACCACCGGGAATCACCGGGACCGCAGGCACGGGCGACTCGTCGGTGTCCGGCAACCGGCACTCCAGCGTGTCACCGTCGGCGTGGATCTGAACAGCGACGACATCACCGGCGTCGATCATTGGCCAGGACCACCGAGCCATCGGAGTAGGCCGACCTGACGCGCTGCATCGGATCATCGGGGATCTCGGCGATTTGGAACTGACTGATTGGCCCGCCCCTGCCGTCCAGGTACCCCGACAGACGCTGTCCTTTGACCACCAACCGATCAGCCGCGACGCCCGGGCGGATGGTCGCGGCCAGCGCCACCGCCTGCCCACCATCGGGCACCTTCAGCAGGACGTGGAACTCGCCCATGGGGCCCTCGACGATCGCCTGACACCGTCTGGCCTTTCGCCTGGGTGCCGCTGGCGTCAACAACCCGGCGGCGTGGGCAGCCGACAGGCCCGCCTCGATCACCTCCGTGGTGATCCGCCGCGCACCGATCCCGTCCCAGCAGAACTTCAGCGGCGCCCTGGTCTCGTCCTGCAGCCAGTCCAGTTCAACCGGATAGACCCGCGCCGCGCCGCCGAACACCCGGAGCCGGTCTGGCATGGCACCGGTGAACGCCCACGACGCCTCGCCCTGATGAGCCGGCATACCCCAACCAGTCCATCGAGGTCGCTGGCGATGCGTTCGGCATCCAGATAGGGGCCTCGCCCGTCGCGTTCGTCACCACAACGACGGGAAACCGGCGGTTCGGATCCTGGAGGCGGTCTGCCATCGCCTCGGCGTCGCCCGGCGTCGCGATCCGCGCGACCCCCGATCTGGGCTTCGTCGCGGCCTGAAGTGGTGGGGCGGCTGGACGCGGGGGCACGGGAGCCAGCGGAGGACGCTGTTTGCGCTTCGGCTCCACGGAGCGGCGCAGGTGGTCGATGAGCGCGCCCGTCGCCTTGCCCGCCTCCTGCTTGCCCTGACACAGCACAAGTGGCGCCCCGAACGGGTTCCCTTCAGGTCAATACGCGGCGGGTAGACCCGGCCCTCCGCCGTAGACCTCCCAGTTGGCCGGCACGTAGTCGGCCAGCAGCCACGTCAGCTTGGTCCGCCGGATCACATACACGCTGGCATCCGACCGCGCGGCGGCCAACTCCTCGGCATCGATCCACGGCTCAGCATCATCCACCCCCGACGTCACCAGCACGACCGCAGTGGTGCGATGCGGCGACTGGATCCAGGCCACCACGTCAGCCAGTCCAGATTCCGACCGCACCTCATCTGCCGCACTCCCGGACTCCGCACCCAACGGTGCGAACGTGACACTGCCCGGATCCGGAACCGCCGGCTTTTGGTCATCTGACCTCCCACGTCATTGTGCAATCCGGGTCCGACATCTACGGTGTGCTGCATAAGAGCCGTGCCCCGCCCACACCACCCCGGTCCCTTCCCCGATCCTGTCGCACCCGTCGGTTACGGTCGTTCAAACGGTTCCGAAGGCGGTGCTGATGGACCACGACGGCCTCGTGGCACTGCGCCAGCACCACCCCTGCCTGGCAACTGCTGAGGGCGGACAACGCCCCCTGGTCGCGACCGTCCTGCACCGCATCTTCGTGGCGGAGAACGCCCGCACCATCTCCCGGACCGCACCTGGCCGAGGCGCTCGACGACGACCTGCACCGGCTCCGGCTGGAGGACCCCGGCGCGTACCCGAAGGACGCACCGGCCTACCCTCGCGGACTGGTCGGCGCCTGAGCGCGGCTGGCTGCGCAAGTTCTATCCGGAGAACTCCGACGCCCCACTTCGACCTGACCCCGGCGGCGGAGAAGGCGCTGGCGTGGCTCGGGTCGCTGGGCGAGCGGTCATTCGTCGGAACCGAGTCGCGCCTGATGACGATGTACGCGCTGCTGGAACAGATGGTCGAGGGCACGCAGGCCGATCCGGCCGAGCGCATCCGGCCTCGAGCAGCGCCGCGACGCGATCGACGCGGAGATCGAGCGGATTCGCGCCGGCGAGATCCAGATGCTGGATGACACCGGCCTGCGCGACCGCTACCAGCAGTTCACCGCGACCGCGCGCGCCCTCCTCAGCGACTTCAGGGAGGTCGAGGAGAACTTTCGCATGCTGGACCGCACCGTTCGGGAGAAGATCGCCGCTTGGCAGGGTCCGCGTGGGCAACTGCTGGATCAGGTACTCGGGGAGCGCGACGCGATCGCCGACTCTGACCAGGGCGTGAGCTTCGCGGCGTTCTGGAACTTCCTGATGTCCTCGCAAAGGCAGGACGACTTGACCGCATGCTGGAATCCGTCCTGGCCCAACCCGCCCTGAACGGCGCCGACCAGCAGATGCGTTACGTGGTCAGCGACTGGTTGAAGGCCGGTGACGCCGTGCAGCGCACCGTCGCGCACCTGTCCCGGCAGTTGCGGCGCTTCCTCGACGACCAGGCCTACCTGCAGAACCGCCGCATCGCCGAACTCATCAGGGAGATCGAAGCGGCTGCGCTGAACGTCCGGGACGGCCACCTCCGGGGCGTTCGCAGAGATCCCCGGAGTGCGCGCGGACGTGTCGATGCCCATGTCCAGGTTCTGCACGACGCCTCTGACCCCGTGCACTTGGCGGAGGTGGAGGTGGTCGAGGCCGACGACGAGGTCGAGCTCGACGCCCCTGTTCAACTACTTCATGGTCGACACGACGCGGTTGCGCAGCGCGATCGACGAATCGCTGCAGGACGCCGACTGTGTGACGCTGCGCGGGGTGATCGAGACCACGGCTGCCGCAGGGCCCGGCCGAACTGGTCAACTACCTCAAACCCGCCGACGACGACCCGCGGGGTGCCTTTGTCGACGACGGCACCGAGACAATTCCTGACAGCAGACGACCGGCAGGTGGCGGCGGACATTCCCACCGTGATCTTCGTGAGGAACGCCGATGGATGAGCCGAGGATCGCCGAGGCGGCCGTGCCGCTGCTCAAAGGGGTCGTCTACGCCGACTCGCACCCGGCTGCGTGGAACGCCCTGCTGACCATCCCCAACCAGGTGCGCGACCACCTGTCGGCGCTCGGCGTCGAGGTGATGATCGACGAGTCCGAGGGCTGGCGCCTTCCTTCGCAACGCACCCGCCGATCCGGACGGACCCGACCTGCCGCGGCTCGTCTCCCGCCGGCCGCTGACCTACCGGGTGAGCCTGCTGATCGTGCTGCTGCGCCGACGACTGCTGGAGTTGGACGGCCAAGGCGACCAGACCCGCTTGATCATCACCCGACGAGGCCGTGGAACTGGTCCGCACCTACCACCCGGCACGTTCCAACGAGGCGAAACTGGCCGACGAGGTGGAGGCTGATCTGCGCAAGTCGCCGAACTGGGGTTCACCCGTTCCTGCGCGACCAGCCCCACACCTACGAGGTGCGCCGTATCATCAAGGCCTGCGTCGACGCCCAGTGGCTGGCGGACTTCCACGAGCAGTTGCAGCAGTACTCGTCGCGGGGAGCCGGGCATGACACCGAACTCGACCTGCATGACGCGGCCACGACGGGCTTCCGCCTGCAACGCCTCGAGATCTTCAATTGGGGCACGTCCAACGAGCGGGTCTGGACTCTCGACCTCGACGGGGACAACACCCTGCTCACCGGTGACATCGGCTCGGGCAAAGTCCACTCTGGTCGACGCCATCACTACCCCTGCTGGTGCCGCCGGGGAAGGTCTCGTACAACAAGGCCGCTGGCGCGGAGTACCGAGAGCGGACGACCTCGTCGTACGTCCTGGCCACTTCAAGGCCGAGCGCACTGAGTCCAGCGGCGTCGCCTAAACCCGTGGCGCTGCGTGGCACCGGGAATACAGCGGTGCTGCTCGCCCGGTTCGCCAACACCGCCCTGCAGGAGACCGTCACCGTCGCGCAGGTCTTCTGGTTCGGCCGACCGTGCACCAGCCGTCACGCATCTACGCGGTGTCGGGCACGGCGCTGGAGCATCACTGGGGATTTTGACGTGGGCAGCGATCTGTCCAACCTGCGCCGGCACCTGCGCGAGCGGGACACGACGATGCACGACAGTTTCAGCAAAGTACAGCGCCGACTTCCGGCGCCGCCTGGGGATCACCACCCGCAGGCATTGGAACTGTTCCACCAGACGGTGTCGATGAAGTCGGTAGGGAATCTGACCGAGTTCGCCCGCACCCACATGCTCGAACCCGCCGACGTCGATGCCCGCATCGAGGCGCTGATCAAGCATTTGCGGACCTGAACCGCGCTCACGACCTCGTGGTCGACGCCCGGCAGCAGGTCGACGCGCTGACCCCGCTGGCGGCCAGGCCGACGACCACGACACGGTGGCCACGCAGGCCGAGCAGACTCCGGCGGTCCGCGACGCGCTGTCCCCTTACTTCGCCTTTGCGCCGGACCGAGTTGCTGACTGAGCGCATCGCCCGCCGGCAGGGGCGAGCGGGAGGGACTGCTGAACCGCAAGGCCGCCGCCGAGCAGAGCGTGCGCGCAGCGCGAGGAGCAGGAACCGCACGCGGCGATCCGGGAGAACGGCGGCGAGCGGCAGGAGCAACTCCAGTCCGACATCGCCGACCTGACAGCCGCCGACGCCAAACGGAGGCGCAATACGCCCTACGTGGGCTTGTGCCAGCAGGTCGGAGTGGCACCGGCCACCGACGAGCAGTCGCTGGTCCACCAGCAGCAGGAGCTCGCCGCCCTCAGCGAAGAACTCACCTCGGAGCGTGACCGCTTGGAGAACTCCGCCACGGAGCAGTCGGTGACCCGCGCGACGCGCGGACCCGGCTCGACGAGATCGAGATCGAGCCAGGGCCTGGCCGACCGCAGCAGCAGCATCGACCAGACGATGATCCTCCTGCGCGCCCGGCTGTGCGAGGGGACCGGGCTGGAGCCGGCGGATGCCATTCGCCGGAGAGCTGCTACGGGTCTCCGACGAGTCATGGAGCGGCCGCCGAGCGCCTGCTGCGCGGTTTCGCCCTGTCGCCGCTGGTGAGCGACGAGGACTACGCGGCCGTGGCCGGGTGGTGACCAGACCGACCTGCGCGGACGCCTGGTCTACTACCGGGTCCGCGAGGGCGCGCGGGTGCCGGCGGTCACCGACCCGCGTTCGCTGGTCCACAAGCTCGAGGTGCGCCCGGGCACGGTGTTCAGCGACTGGCTCGGCGCGGAGGTCCAGAAGCGCTTGACGTAGCGTGCGCGACCTCCCCGACGAGTTCCCGCATCGAGCGGCGGGCGCTGACCCGCAACGGTCAGATCAAGGGTGGCGGGAGCGCCACGAGAAGGACGACCGGCGGCGCCTGGGTGATCGCCGCTGGTACGTCCTCGGTTGGGACAACACCGCCAAGCGCAAGACGATGGAGCGGCAGCGTTCCGAGGCGGCGGCGCTGGTGGACCGGCAGGCGCACGAGCAGGAGGGGATCCGCGCCCATCAGCGCTCCCTGGACGTGCGCGCCCAGCAGATCGCCGTGCAACGACACCCTCAAGCACCTCAACCAGCGGCTCGAACAGGTTCTGACCGAGTTGCGTTCCCTGGAGGCCGCACGCATCGAACTCGAAAACGCAGGACGCGGTACTGGTCGACCGGATCGACAGGACGAACAGGACCTCGAGGAACTGCGCAGCAGCCGCTGGCGACACCCGAGCAGCGCGGGCTGGTGCAGCCGTTCGAGCGGAGAACCTGCAGGTGGGACCTGGCGAAAGTGCCGAGCGCACGATCCGCCTCGAGTTGCAGACCACCATCGACCGGCTCGACGAGCGGGCCAAGCGCCTCAACACCTCGATCGTGGCGGCGATGGGCGAGTTCCGGAACCGGTGGCCAATGCAGACCCAGGACATGGACACCGCGGTGGAGGCCGGCCACGAGTACCGCGGGAGCTGCTGCAGCGCCTCCTCGACGATGACCTCGCCCCGCTTCGAGGACGCGTTCGCCAGCGCCTTGAACACCCACGCCATCCGGGAGGTGGTCGGGTTCCGCACCGCGCGGAGTGGCCCGTGGAGACATCAAGCGCCGCATCGGCGACATCAACACGTCCCTGCGCGACATCCCCGTACCAGCCGCACACCTACATCCGCCTGGAGCCGACCGGTTCCACCGACGCCGACGTCCGGGAGTTCCGCCAGCAGTTGCGCGCCTGTACCGAGGACATCGTCACTGGTCCGCCGACGACCACTACCCGAGCAGAAGTTCCTGCAGGTCAAGGACATCGTCAGCCGGCTGCAGGGCTGGAGGCCGCACCGCGGAGGACAGCGGTGGACCGCGAAGGTGACCGACGCGCGCAACTGGTTCACCTTCGCCGCCAGTGAGCGGCCAAGCGCCGACGACCGGAACACGAGCACTACGCGGACCCGGAGGCAAGTCCGGCGGCCAGAAGGAGAAACTGGCCTACACGATCCTGGCGGCGAGCCTCGCCTATCAGTTCGGCCTGGTCAGCGGCCGGCAGACCCGTAGCTTCCGGTTCGTGGTCATCGACGAGGCGTTCGGCCGCGGTTCCGACGAGTCCGCGCGGTTCGGCTTGGAACTGTTCCGGCGACTGGACCTGCAACTATTGGTCGTCACCCCGATGCAGAAGATCCACATCATCGAGCCGTACGTCGCCCACGTCGGCTTCACCCACAACGAGGGCGGCGTCACCTCGAAGCTGCGCAACCTCACGATCGAGCAGTACCGCGAAGGCAGGCACCCGTGGCAGGGTCCCTGACCTGGACCACCCCCGCGGACATCCACCGGATCCTCCTCAGACAGTGGGAATCCGGCCGCCTGCTGCAGGGCCGGGTCCCGGGGCACACCGGCGTCGAGTTCCCGCTGCGCATCCCCCTTCGGCGGCCCCGGGCGGCCGACCTCCCGGGACTGGGAGGCGGTGCGGGGCTGGGCGGCGACCCTCATGCGGGCCACCGATCTGCGCATCGAGACCCAGCGATCGGCCATCGCGTCCTGGGCACGCAGTCGCTGCCGTCGCGGTGGATCGACACCGCGCAGGACGCGCTGACCCTGATCCGGCGGACCCGGCAGGCGGCGCGCTTCGACCAACTCATCGCTGCGACGGCCCCGCAGAACCTGGACTGGCTGCCCGGCATCCCCTGCACCTGCTCGAGATCGGCGACGACTGGGCTGCCATCCAGTCGGCCGCAGCCTGGCTGCACGCCCACCCCGACCCCGGCATCTACGTGCGCCAGACGGACATCCCCGGCGTGCACACGAAGATCATGGAACAGCACAAGCGCGTCCTCGGCGATCTGGTCCCCGGCCGCGCCACGGCCGGACCCGGTTGGTTCGAGCGGCGCTACGGCTTCCTCATCGCGCCGGCGACCGTGCGCTTCGGGTCCTCGACGACGCCCTGTGCCTCCTGCCGGGCGTGCGGGACATGGCCCTGCCAGCGCCGGACTTCCCGCGCCTGTGTCCCCGGCGCACACCGTGTTCGTCACCGAGAACCTCACCAACTTCCTGGCGTTCCCACCAGCCCCGGACGCGCTAGTGGTCTTCGGTGCGGGCAACGAGGCACCTGAACTCCTGGCGGGCCTGTCCGCGCGGCGGGTCGTCTACACCGGCGACCTCGACACCCACGGCCTGGCGATCCTCGACCGGTTCCGCGCCCACCTCCCGCACACGCAAAGCATCCTCATGGACCTGGCCACGTTGCAGGCGCACCGCGAGATGTGGGTGAGCGAGAAGACCCAGATCACCCGCGAACTGCCCCAATTGCTCCCGATGAGCAGGCCCTCTACGACGCGTTGCGGCAGAACGTGTACGGCGACCATGTGCGGCTGGAGCAGGAGCGGATCCGGTTCAGCGAGGTGCGATGAGGTGGGCGGGTCGCGGGGACAACCTAGGAATCGCGCACGTCTCGTAGTGACTCGGGGTAGGGCAGCGCCCGGAGATCCTTGTCACGCTTGGACTCGATGATGTCGTCCAGGGAATCGACCCTGATGACCATCCCGTCAGCGATCTCCTCCGAGGACGCATGCTCCTCCCACTGCTGGTAGGCGCGGGTACCGGGTCGCCCTCTGAGTCCCCGAGTGCCCGGAAGGCGTCGGCAAGGCACCACAACGCGCCGGCCGCCTCTCTGGTCTGGCCCGCCTGTTCATGACCGTGCGCCGCTTCCCGGTACAGGTGGATCGCGGCGGGGTAGTCCTCCGAGTAGAAGGCGGCAGCGCCCTGCAGGCGGAGGGCCTCAGCAGACATCCGGTAGTCATCGAGTTGCTCTGCCACGGCCTGGGCTCCCTGCCACAGGGTCGTGGCCCTGTCGTAGACACCTCTCCGAGAGGCGCGGCCACCCAGTTCGAAGAGGATCTCGAGTCGGTCCCGGCCTTCCGCATCCGCGATGCCTCGACCAGAGATCCTCATCGGGCAACTGCTGCAGATCGTCCATCTGAATCCCCCATTCGCAGGCAGAGTAGCCGAGACTAGTGACAACGTGAGTCGCCGTGCGCGATGGAGCGCTGGCCGGGGTGCCGCTCGACGAGGTTGTGGATAGCCAGCGGCTCGTCCACAGATCCGCACGCGACCCCCTGCCACCGGCGGATCCGTAGTTGCCTACAGGTATGCACCTGACAGCGTGGCTCATCGGCGATGACAGCCAGAGCATCCTCGACGACCTGACGGCCCCCGACGGCGATCCCCGGGCGCAGATCTGGGTGCCACTCGATTCGACGACCAACACGACATCACCGCAATTGCGGAGGTACTGGATCGGCGTGGGCGCACTGCACCACCGAGGGTGAGCAGTGGGTCGACTTCGCGGTGCCCGCGGACACGATCCTGGCGACCATCGGTGCGCAGGCCCTGGCCCACCCGAAGTCGCTCACACACGGCAAGGCACTGCTGTCGGATGTCCAGACGCGCGACGGCGTACTCATGGCCATGGTGCCCCGATACTTCAGCACGGTCGCGACGCAGTGGACGTTCGAGCAGGTCGGACAGGACCCGCTGATCACCCGGCGTGGCAAGGAGACGACGCACGTGACTGTCGGAGAACTCGACCTGAAGACCTCGTTCCGCAGGGACAACAGCGAACCCCAACTCGTCATCGACCACCGCGGACCGCGCCTGCTCCAGCGGGACAGGAGCCGCTACTACAACGTCTCCGGATGGCAGGACGCCAACCGTGTCATGACCGAGATCCGTCAGTTGCCGTCAGCAACCCCCATCCTCTGCGCCTGGTGCGCCGACTGACCACGGAGAACGACCATGCATTGTCAGGCAATCGTGTTCGGCGATCACCCCGAGAGACTGATGGACTCGCTCATCCGGACCTCGGGCCAGATTCCAGCGGACGTGAGCGTGCCGTTGGAGGTGACCGACTCGGGGGACCGCTCAGGCTGGCACACCGTGAACCACGACCACCTGCACCTCATCGATCGGTATGCGTTCGGGTACGGGAACTGGGTGCACTGTGTGTGGCCGACGGCATTCCTCCGCGACCACCTGGGACCGCACGCGCTGCTCCCCGACCAGGCCCTCAGCGGCCTTGAGGTACCCCGCAATCAGGTGCACAAACAAGAGGGCCAGTGGTGGGCGCGGGTCCCCCGCTTCTTCCGTACCGTCGGCGTCCGGTGGTCCACCGTATACGGCTCGTCGCGGTGGCAAGGGCACAGCGGTGCGGACGCGGCAGACGGCGCGACGGTCGCCACCTCGAACTGGAATACAACCTCACGACCCACGACCCCAACCTCATCGTCGGACCGACCGGCCCTGGTGTTCTACCAGGACCCTGACGCGGAGGGTCACCACGTGGTGCAGCGGCGACTCGAGGCGACGCTGCCCTCATGGAACTGCCACCCAGCACGCCGGTAACCCTGGTGAGTTGGCATGACAAAGACCAGCAACGAGACGACTGGTGCCCGTGCTTCGACTCAAGGCTACGACCGCTTCCGTACCGGGACTTCGCACGCTTCGACTACTGATCACGACCGGGGGGTATGCGCAACCTCATCGCTCACAAGTACGAGGTCGTGGACCCCGTTATCGTCTGGAACACCCTGGCACACGAATTGCCGGTCGATGCTGCTGCCATCCAAGCCATCTCTCGAGGGATAGCCGGTGGTCACACCCCGACAACCACCAGCGGAACGACCTCGTCCACCCCGATGCCGACCAGTTCAACAGCCGCCCGCGTCAGCGTCCACTTGCTGCGGCTGTACTCATCGACCAGCAGCACCGTTCCACTGATCCCGTGGGACTGCTGCAGTTCCAGGCGACCGGTCACTTGCCGTAGTCGACCGGATCCCTCGACGTGCTCCGCCACCGGGCGGGCCGCTTGAACACCCTCAACGACCGGCAGACCCAACTGCCCCGACGCGAGTTCCGCCAGTTCCTGCACCCGCACCGGGTGGCTGGCACTGGGGATGGGAACGATAGCGGTCACGGGCGGCATGTCCTCCCGGCGCCACCGGGCCAGTAGTTGACCGAATGCGGCCCGAAGTTCCTCGGACAGCGGAGCATCGGGGCCGAACACCTCGTCCAACAACTCCGGAAAACTCCGCCGTCCATGCCGGTGACCGCCCGGCCCGTGGCGATGCCCGAGATCTTGCCCAATCGGCCGGACCCCGAGGGGCCAACTTGCGCGGGGTGATCCGCACCGGGCGCCGGCGCAGTGACTCGTACACCCGCTCGACGCGTGCGGGGTCCGGTGTCCGGCCCGGATGGGGCAACTCACCTGTGCACACCGAACACCGTCCGCACGGTTGGGAGGCAGGATCGTCCAGCGCCGTGGTGAGCAGCTGCATCAGGCACTGCGCACCGGAGGCGTACGACGACATGATCCCCGCCTCGTGGCGGCGCACATCCACGATGCGGTCGTACTTGTCGGCGTCGAAACTCCACCGCTTGCCGGTGACCATCCACCGCCCGCCCTGCACATCCACGACACCATCGACGCGCAACTGCTTGAGCAGCACCTCGACCTTGCTTTCGAGCGGGCCAGGGCATCGACCAACTCGGTCGTCTTCAGGGGGCTGTTGGCGCAGCAGTTCCAGGAGCCGGTCTGCCATCTCGGGGTCCGGCAGCGTGGCCGTGGCGAACCAGTCCCACACCTGCTGGTCGGACTCACCGGCGGGCAGCAGCACGCCCACCGCACTGTCGAGCGCCCGGCCGGCGCGGCCCACCTGCTGGTAGTACGAGACCGGCGAGTCCGGTGATCCCCACGTGGATGCAGAACGCCGAGGTCGGGCTTGTCGCAGCCATCCCCAGCGCCGACGTCGCCACGACAGCCTTGAGCGAATTGGCCCGCAAGCGCGCCTCGATCTGCTCGCGCACATCAGGCGGTGTCTTCCCGGTGTAGGGCTCGACATCGTGGCCCTGTTCCTGAAGGAACGCGGCCAACTGTTCCACCACCGGAACGGTCAGTCCGTAGATGATGCCGGACCCCTGGGACTGCGCCAGGAACTCGTCGACCCACGCGAAGCGACGGCCGTAGTTCAAGTGGGGGATCACCGCCAACTGCAGGGACTTCCGGGCCAAAGGACCGCGGATGACGGTCGTCGTCGGACCGAGTTGCGCGGCGTCGGCCACCACCCGGGAGGTCGCGGTGGCGGTCGTCGCAAGCACCGGGGTGTCCGACTCCAGCTCGAGCAGCAGGCGCGCGATCCGCTGGTAGTCCGGGCGGAAGTCGAACCCCCAGTCGGAGATGCAGTGAGCCTCATCGATGACGAGCAACCCACTCGACTTCAGGGACCATCGCGCGTTCCTGGAACTGCGGGTGGACAGCCGCTCCGGCGACACGAGCAACACGTCGATCTCGTCGCGATCGAGCCGATCGAACACCACGTCCCACTCGCTCTTGTTCGAAGAGTTCACGGTGGCTGCGTGGATGCCGACGCCCTGCGGCGGCCTTCACCTGGTCGCGCATCAGCGCCAGCAAGCGGCGGGAGAGCACGATGGTCGGGCCGGCCCCGGCATCGCGGCGCGCCAGCGTGGCCGCCCAGTAGACCGCCGACTTCCCCCACCCGGTGGCCTGGACGACGAGGACCCGCTGGGCGCCGCCGAGCAGCGCGGACACCGCGTCCACCTGACCGGGACGCGGCAACGCCTCCGGGCCCGCCATCGCGGCGAGCACCGCCTGGATCGCCACCGAGGCAGTCTCAGTCGATCCCGCCATTGCCACCCCACCCTCCGTCAAAGCGTCACGCACCTCGCTCGCGGTCCCTGACCGACACCCGGCAGGCGCCTCAGGACACTGCTGGGGCAGGCTGAGTCAGGGCGATCGCGAGGTAAAGGCGCGCATGTCTGCCAGCATCCAGGGAACACGTGGAGACACCCCTGTACCGCTTGGGCGCGTTTGCGGCAGGTATCGCCGTCGTCCTGTACGCCGCGGCCCTGGTCTGGTCACCGTGACGGCTACACCGCCCACGGGGGCGGCCACTCTCGAGTACGTCCACGCGCACCGGACGGCCTGCCATCATCATGCAGGTGCTGTTGGGTCGCCCCGCGAGCTTGTTGCTCATGGTTGTCTTCCTGGCCCCGGCCGTCGCGGTCCGTTGGCACCGGGAAGAGCTGCGCGGCCGTCGCAGGGATGATCGCGGTGTCGTCCTGGGCGATCTCCATGGCCTGGCCGACGACCGGCGGCGGTTCACCGGCGATGGTCCCTGCTCAGCGATCACTACGCGACGGCGACGACCGCCGCGGAGCGGGCACCTACGTGGCCGGGGCGGAACTGCTCATCGCCCTCAACGACGTGCCAGCCGTCATCGGGGTGCTGCAGACCCTCGGGTTGCTCCTGGTCTCGCTGGTGATGCTGCGGGGGTCTTCTCCAGCCCCTGGCATGGTTCGGCGCCGTCACCGGCGCGAATGGGATCGTGTCTCGAGCTAATCCGACTCGGTGCTGGGCCCCGCCTACGCCGTACGGACTGCTGCCGTTCGTCTGGCTGGCCTGGGTGGGGCTGGCACGTGGCGACTCGCGCGGACCGCCGCGGATTGACCGTCAAATCTCTGTTGGCAGTGGGCCAGGAACTGCGCGATCCGCCGGGCACCGCCGCGGGCTCACCATTCACGATGGGTGCGCAGCGCCGGGTAGGAAGTCGACCGTCAGGTCCCGGGCGTCCGCATCGAATCCCTGCAGCACGCTCCTGGGGATCACATCGTCCTGCTTCCCCGAACAGCACCAGGGTCGGCACTTCCACCCGACCACGGTGCCGCCCCAGCATGACAACCGCAAGAACTCAGGGACAACTGCCGGTACAGAGCCGAACCAGCGCGGGCTCGTGCGGGGTCGCAAGGCACGGAAGTAAGGGCGGCATCTCGCGGCGGGTAGAGTCGTATGCGCAGTGAACGTGCGGAAGAGCCAG